>DASUEW010000192.1:0-2937 GCA_036274875.1 Ilumatobacteraceae bacterium | reverse complement strand
GCGGAACGTGCCACCGAGTGACGCCCCGGTCGGGTCGAGCATGTTGATCGGGTCGTTCTCGACGTACGGGTACGGGTTGATGTTGTAGACCGGATCCTGTGTGAGGAACCGTCCGAGCGTCGGATCGTAGACACGCTCGGGGAACAGGATCAGGCCCGATCGATCGTGGGCGAGCTGTCCCGTGAACGTGAACGGGTTGGGCACGGTGCCTGTTCGCGCCTCCACGCCGAAGGCGTCGTATGTGTAGCTGTTGGCGATCGTGCCGTCGAGAGCCGTCAGCGCCGTCGTGCTGCCAAGCGCATCGACGAGGTAGAAGAAGCGCTCCGTGCCACGAGTCATCTCGAGGTGCGACGTGTGCGTGACCCCGTCGTACGTGAACGTGGCGACGAGCGCGTTCGTGCCGTCGTAGGTGGCGGCGACGGTCTCGTCGTCGAAGACGTAGCGCGAGATGTTCCCTGGTTCGTTGATCTCCACCCGCCGTCCTAGCGGGTCGTACTTGAACGTCGTGCTGGTCCCGTCGGGGTATGTGATCCTCGTCAGCTGGTGCTCCGCGGACCAGGCGTACGACGTCGTCGCGCCCGTCGCACGCACCGTACGGGACAACGTGTTGCCTTCGGCGTCGTACGCGAAGTCACTCGTCTCATCGGCGAGCAGTCGATTGCCGGCGTCGTAGTCGATCGAACCGGCAGGCGCGGTCGCCGTCGACGTGCGGTTGCCTGCGAGGTCGTAGCCGAACGACTGCGCGGCAGTTCCCGTGCTCGCCGGATAGGTCGCCGAGACGAGCTGCGACCCGGGGTCGTAGCCGAAGTTCGTGATGCCCGCCGGCGTGGTGAGCGACGTTCTCCGACTGTCGAGGTCGTACGTGTAGGCGGCCTCACCGACGATGTTTCCACCGAGCCGCGACGTGAGCGCGGTCAGCTGGCCGGCGATGTCGTGGGTCATCGTGTCGTTGACACCGTTCGGTCGGGTCATCGTCGCCAGCAGGCCCCTCGGGTCGTACCCGTAGGCGAACTGCCCGCCGGCGGCGTCGGTCACCGACGTCACGCGGTTGGCGTCGTCGAACCCGTAGGTGGTGGTCCCGCCGGGCCCGGTCACCGACGTCCGGCGGCCGGCGGCGTCGTACGTGTAGATCAACGTGACGGTCGGCTGCGGCGACGTCGGCGTACCGGCCGTCGTCGCCGTGAGCATGTTGCCGGCGTCGTCGTAGGTGAACGTGAGCTGCGCCGTGGGGTTGCTGGCGGCGGTCAACCGCCCGAGTGGATCGTAGGAATACGTGGTGGTACCCGCACCCGGTACCGACTTGGCGGTGAGGCGGCCCACTGCGTCGTAGGTGTAGGTGATGACTGCGCCATTGCGGTCGGCGACCGACACGAGGTTCCCCGCCCCGTCGTAGGTCTTGCGCAACGTGGCACCGAGTGGGTCACTGAGCGACGCCACCCGTGCGAAGTCGTCGTACCCGATCGTTTGGCTGTGGTTCTTGGCGTCGGTGATGCGGGTGAGGTTGCCGTTCGCGTCGTACGTCAGCGTGGTCTTCGCACCGTTCGGATCGGTGACCGATGTCAACCAGCCGGTCTGCGGGTCGACGACCTGGCGCGTGGTGTTGCCGGCCGGATCGGTGGCGCTCGAGGGGTGTCCCGCCGGGTCGTTGGTGAACGTCGTCGTGCGTCCTGCGGGATCGGTCTTCGAGACCATCAGTCCATCCGCGTCGTACGCGTACGTCGTCGTCGCACCCCCGGGGGCGACCTCGGTCAGGAGGTTGCCACTGGCGTCGTACGTGTTGCTCCACACCCTGCCCGTCGGATCCGTCGTGGTGAGGATCTGGCTGAACGCGTTGTAGGTGTAGACCGTCGTGTGATTGTTGCGATCGGTCTCGGTGAGCACGTTGCCCGAGTCGTCGTAGGTCTTCGACGACGTGCGTCCGAGCGCGTCGGTCGCGGTGAGCTGCCGTCCGAAGCGATCGAATGTCGCCCGCGTGGTGATCGTGCGACCATCGAAGGTCTGATCCTGGCGGATCAGGCTGCCGCGGTCGTCGAACGTCGACACCGTCGTCAACTGGCCGGTCGCGTCGGTGGAGACCTGCTGATGACCGGCGACGTCGGAGACGATGGTCGACGTCTTGCCGTTCCCGTCGGTCACCGCGGTGACGCGACCGGACGCGTCGTACTGCACCCGTCGCACGAGCTGACCGCCACCGCTCGCGGTGAGGAGTCCGTGCTGATCGTCGTACGTGAACGACTGCGTCGTGCCGTTCGGATACGAGACGCCGACGAGATCACCGGCCGCCGAGTAGGTGTAGTCGATGTTCCCGGTCGGCGCGACGATCCGGGTGATCCGGTTGCTGGCGTCACGGATGTACGTCAGAGCGAGCCCGGACGAGGCGTCGACTCCGTCGCTGCCGATGTTCACGGTGTTGCCGTTGCGGTCGACGATCCCGAGCAGCCCGGCCCGCCGGTCGAGGGTGTACTTGGTGCCCGACTTGTCGGTGAGCACGTACTGGACAGGGTCGTAGATGCCGTCGGCGAAGAAGAAGTTCCCGAGCAGGAAGTCGGAGCCGACGAGGAGCAGACCGTTGTCGACGGCGGCGAGGGTCGACGTCGTTCCGGGCTCGGCCACGAACCCGGCAGTCGTGATGGTCGGGACGAGCTGGGAGCCTTGATTGGGTGCGAAGCGGAACCGCTCGAGCGTGCCGTCCGGCCAGGTGACCGTGACGAAGTGCGGCTTCGACGTCTCGTAGCAGGTCGCGAGGAAGGGGAAGGATCCGCACGTGAACCTCGACCAACCACCGCCACCGAGTGGGCCGTTGGTGTCGATCCGGAAGTTGGCGAGCTCGAGACTCCAGCCGACACCGAGGTCGCCTGCGGTCTTGTTGGTGCTGTCGTAGGTGCGCAGCAGCTCGATCGGGATGTTGGCAGAGTTGAGGGCGACATCGCGGTAGGT
>DASUEW010000191.1:0-2518 GCA_036274875.1 Ilumatobacteraceae bacterium | reverse complement strand
GTTGATCGAGGCGCCCGAGTACTGCGGAGGTATGCGCGACGGCCGCACCCTGAAGGCGTTCATCCCGGGTGGCGCGAGCGCGATCTGGTTCTTCGAGGAGCACCTCGACCTGCCGCTCGACAAGCCCACCGTCGATCAGGCCGGTTCGATGCTCGGGTCGGGTGCCATCGTCGTGATGGACGACACCACCGACGTTGTCGCGGCGTGTTGGCGGATCGTTCGCTTCTTCGCCCGTGAGAGCTGCGGCAAGTGCACGCCGTGTCGCGAAGGCACCACCTGGCTGGAGCGGATCCTGTACCGGATCGTCGATGGGCACGGACGGCCCGACGACATCGACACGTTGTTCGAGGTCTGCGAGTCGATCAGCCCGGGTATCGCCTGGCCGCCTCGCCAGACGACGATCTGCCCGCTCGGCCCGTCGGCGGTGAGCCCGATCGCGTCGGCCGTGCGGCGCTTCCGCCACGAGTTCGAGCACTACGTCGAGCACGGCCGTCCGGTCGACGGCGTCGTCCGCCACGCGATCCACGGCGCGGGGGTGATGGCCGATGGGTGACAACGGCGCGTCTGACAACGGGCCCGTCAAGACCACCGTCACGGTCACGATCGACGGGGTGGCCCGCGAGGCCCCGCCCGGGCAGCTCGTGATCGAGGCCTGTGGCGACGCCGGCACGTACGTGCCCCGCTTCTGCTACCACCCGCGCATGACCTCGGTCGGCATGTGCCGGCAATGCATCGTCGAGATCGAGGGGCCGCGCGGCCCGATGATGGTGGTGTCGTGCATGACGCCGGTCGCCGACGGGCAGGTCGTGCGCACCGCGACCGATAGCGTCAAGCGAGCGCAAGAAGGTGTGCTCGAGCTGTTCCTCGCCAACCACCCCCTCGACTGCCCGGTGTGCGACAAAGGTGGTGAGTGCCCGCTGCAGGATCAGACGCTGACACATGGTCCTGGCGAGAGCCGCTACGTCGAGCAGAAGCGCCACTTCGAGAAGCCGATCCCGATCAGCGACCTCGTCCTGCTCGATCGCGAACGGTGCATCCTGTGCGACCGCTGCACGCGCTTCGCCGACGAGGTCGCCGGCGACAAGTTGATCCACTTCGTCAGCCGCGGCAACGACACCCAGGTGATGACGTTCCCCGACGAGCCGTTCGCGTCGTACTTCTCCGGCAACACCGTGCAGATCTGCCCGGTCGGCGCGCTCACGGCGACGCCCTACCGGTTCAAGGCCAGGCCGTGGGACCTCGAGCAGGTCGAGAGCACGTGCACCACGTGCTCGGTCGGGTGTCGGGTCGTCATCCAGTCGAGCCGCAACGAGTTGCTTCGTTACCAGGGCGTCGACTCCGACGCGGTCAACTGGGGCTGGCTGTGCGACCGCGGTCGCTTCGACTTCGAGGCGGTGAACTCCGACCAGCGCCTCCGTGCCCCGCTCGTTCGTGGCGAGGGTGGCCTGGAGGAGACGTCGTGGAACGGAGCGCTGGCGATCGCGGCGGCACTCGTTCGCGAGGCGCTCGACGCCGGCGGGCCGAACGCGATCGGACTGCTCGGCGGCGCACGCGGCACGAACGAGGATGCGTACGCGTGGGCCAAGCTCGCCGACGCCCTCGGCGTGGTGCGCCGCGACGCGCAGACGGGCGACGGTCTGCCGCCCGAGGTGCTCGGGCTCGAGCGGGCGACCATCGACGAAGCTGCGAACGCGACCACGATCGTGCTCATCGGCCCTGACCTCAAAGAGGAGCTGCCGGTGCTGTACCTGCGGCTGCGCGACGCCGCCGAGAAGCGCCGGAGCCGGATCCTCGAGATCTCGCCGACCGAGTCGGGCCTCACGAACGTGGCATGGAAGAGCGTGCGGTACGAGCCGGGTGGGGCACCGCGCGTCATCAGCGCGACCCTGTCCGAGCCCGAGGTGACGGAACAGCTCGGGAAGGGCAATGTCGTCGTCGTCGCCGGGCGCGGCGACCTCGCCGAGTCGCAGGCGTCGGCGGTCGCCTCGCTGGCGGCGCTGCTCGCCGCCGTCCCCGGAGCCAAGGTGCTACCCGCCCTGCGGCGGGGCAACGTCGTGGGCGCCCTGGAGCTCGGACTCCGACCGCCCGCGGGTGACGATGGTGGCCCCGATGCCGGTCACGATGGTGCTGGTCACGATGACGGGTTGAGCGTGTTGCGGGCGGCCGCCGAGGGCAAGCTCGACCTGCTGGTGTTGCTCGGGGCGGATCCGCTCAACGACTGCCCCGACGTCGATCTCGCCCGGCGCGCCCTGGCGGGCGCCCGCCGCGTGCTGTCGATCGACACGTTCCTGACCGACTCGAACGCCAACGCCGACGCCGTGCTGGCCGCCGCGGCGTACGGTGAGAAGTCGGGCACGACGACGAACATCGAGGGACGGGTGAGCACGGTCGCCCAGAAGATCACACCGGCGGGCACCGTGCGCCCCGACTGGATGATCGCCGCCGAGCTGGCGATCGAGCTCGGCCACGACCTCGGATTCGCATCCGTTGCGGACGTCACCGATGCGATCGCAGCCCA
>DASUEW010000190.1:0-2108 GCA_036274875.1 Ilumatobacteraceae bacterium | reverse complement strand
GAGCGGGCGACCGGCAAGTCGCTCGCCGTCGCCTACCGCGAGTTGCTCCACTTCGATCAGCTCGGCCTCGACCAGACGTGGCTGGAGTCCGTCGAACCCGAGCCACCAGGCATCGCGGATCGGGCCCACCAGCTCTACGAGGACCTCGACACCTACGACGCCGACCCGTCGTTCGACCTGTACGGAGGTGGCGGTCTCGTGTCGACGGTCGGCGACCTGGCGACGTTCTACCGCGCCCTGCTCAACGGTGGCATCTTCACGGACCCGGCGACGCTGACCGTGATGACCACCGTGCCCACAGTCAGCGCCGACGCCGGTGCGGGGATGGGGCTGTTCGACTTCGAGGAAGAAGTCGAGCTCGGGATGTGTTGGTCGCATAGCGGCTTTTGGGGATCGGCGGTCATCACGTGCCCGGAACGGGACTTCACGTTCGCGGTCTCGATCTTCCAGGCCTCCCCAGACCCCCCGTTCGAAGGCGATGCGTTGCTCCGGCGAGCGATCGAGTTGGCGCTCCCGGGAGACGGCTGACTACTTGATCGATCCGCGCGTGCCGATCGTGCCCCGGGCGTCCGTCGGCCCGCCCGCGACCGTGCCGGCATGAGCGCGACACGACCGCCGGTTCAGGCGAACGCAGGATGGTGTCGTTGGGCAGTGACGATCTGCGAGAGACCAGCCGCGGCGAGTGTGGCTGATGCCGCTTCGGAACCCACCAGGATCGAGAACTCCACACCCTGACGTTGCCGCTGCCGAACGGCGGAGGCGAGGACAGCGGCCGAGACGGCGTCGAGCGTGGCAGCGTCGCGCAGGTCGATCGTCGCCTCGCTGTCGTTGGGGAGGAGCAGTATCGCATCCCGCAACGATTCGGCATCGTGCCCACACATCGATCCCCTGGCTGACAGCTCGTACCGCACAAGGTCGCAGAACATGAAGATCTCCATCGAGCTCCTGAGGGGGTTGACGAGTCCGAGGCGGTTGGCAGGCGGGGAGAGCGACGGCATCCGCCCCGAACTCTGAGGATTCGATTGTCCCCTCGCTGCGTAACGGGCGTGCCCCGTTTGTGTTGTGGTTGTGTGGAATTCCGGACGTCAGTCCGACGGATCGCCCTGCCGTGTGAGACCGAGCCGGGCGCGGATCTGGGCGCTGATCTCCTCGACGGAGCGGGTCGCGTCGATGTGGACGACGAACTCCTTGCGCTCGAACAGCTCGATGATCGGTCGGGTCTTGGCGTGGTAGTCGGCCAGGCGGACGGCCAACGCCTCAGGGGTGTCGTCCGGCCGCGACACCAGCCGGCCTCCGCAGGCATCGCAGATCTCCGGCTCGGCAGGTCGACTCGCGATCAGGTTGTAGTCGAGCCCGCACTTCGAGCAGAGCCGCCTCGCGAGCACCCGCTGATGGACGTACTCGTCGGGTAGCTCGAGGACGACGACCCCGTCGATGTCGTAGCTCTCGAGGAAGAACTCGGCCTGCCTTGCGTTGCGTGGGAAGCCATCGATCACGAACCCGTAGTTCCAGTCGTGCACGGCCAGGCGGTCACGAACGACGGTCTCGACGAACTCGTCCTCGATGAGTGCGCCGGCGGCCATCGCCCGTCGCACCTGCGCGCCGAGCTTGGTGTGGTGCTGCACGTTCCAGCGGAAGATGTCACCCACGCCGATGTGGACGAGCTCGAACTCGTCGGCCAGCAGCTTCGCCTGGGTGCCCTTGCCGCTGCCCTGCACACCCATGATCACGTACTTCCTCACGCCGCCCATGCTGGCACGTCCGCGCGAGACTGGGTGCGTGCACCGCGAGATCCGACCCGCCTCGATCGCTCCGCCCGCCGCCAACTACGCACACGCCGTGCTGACCGAGGGGGCGTCGCGCTGGCTCCACACCTCCGGTGTCGTGCCGACCCGGCCCGACGGCACCGTGCCCGACGAGCTCGCCGGTCAGGCCGAGACCGTGTGGGCCAACATCGCCGCGATGTTGGGCGACGCCGGTATGCGAGGGGCCGACGTCGTGTCGGTCACCACCTACGTCGTGGCGGGGGAGGAGTTGGGCCCCGTGATGGCCGCCCGCGACCGGTTCCTCGGTGGCCGGCGGGTCGCCTCGACGCTCGTGACGGTGCC
>DASUEW010000189.1:0-2899 GCA_036274875.1 Ilumatobacteraceae bacterium | reverse complement strand
CCGCCGCCAACTCACCGGCGAGGACCTCGAGTCGGAGCAGCTCCGACATCCCGAGCCGGCGGGGATCGATGGCGCGCCGGGCCTGCAGCACCTCGAGCTCCGCGGCGCGCTGGCGCCCCAACGATCCCATCGCCGCGAACGCCGCGCGGGCGTGCTCGGCGGCGTCTGCCGCGCCGGCCGCATCGCCGTCGAGTCGCGCCGCTTGGGCACGCAGCAGCCACGCCTCGGCGGCGGCTGCCCGATCGCCCTCTGCGCCGAGCCGTCGCACGGCCTCGTCCGTCAGCTCCAGCGCGTCGGTCGTCAGGCCGGCGAACAGCATCACCTCGGCCCGCGACGCCAGCGGCAGTGAAGCGTCATGGCCGAGCCGCAGGAACGCCTGGCAGTTCTCGTCGAGGATCGCCAGCGCCCGTGGGAGTTGGCCGAGGTTGGCGGCCGCCCACCCCAGGTTGTGGCGCACCTGGAGGGCCATGAACTCGAGTCCGGCGGCCGAGAACAGTTTGTACGCCTCGTCGAAGTCGGCGACCGCTTGACGCATCTCGCCGCGACGCACATAGATCCCACCCCGGTTGGTGAACACGCGGGCCAGGTCGATCGTGGCGTCGCGTTGGCGCAGACGCGGGATCGCCTCGGCGAACATCTCGAGCGCCTCGTCGACGCGTCCCGACCGTGTGTACAACACGGCGCGTTGGAGCCGGGCCGACTCCTGCATCGTCTCCGAGCCGAGCCGTTCGACATCGTCGAGGTGTGCCAACGCGGCCGCCATCGTCGAACCGAGGGCGAGTACGCCGGCGAGCGCCAGATGGGCGTCGGCCTCGGCCTCGGTGTCGCCGACCTGCTGAGCGGCGGCGATCGCCGCGTGCAGCGCTGACCGCGCCAGGTCGATCTCGCCGAGCAACCGCCGGGCCCGGCCGAGGATCGCCAAGGCCTTGCTCACGCCGACCTGATCGCCCTCGGCGCGGCATTGATCGGCGAGGGCGGTTGCCCGCGCCGCCACGCTCGCCGGATCGCCTTCGACCGAGCGCGCGAGCTGGGAGAACTCGGCGAGCCGGTCCGTTGCGGTGGGTGGTTCGGCGATCCACTCGACGATACGACGCAGGCACCATCGGTCGGTGCAGCCGATACGGTCATCACCCGTGGAAGCCACGGTCGCCGACCCGTCAGCGGTTCGACCGCCACGGTGGGGGGCGCTGGCACTGGCCGCGTTCGTGGGCCTCGTCGTGTGCAGCAACGTGGCGAGCGCGGTCTGGGCCCGCTGGGTCAACAGCAACCCCGAGGGCCTGCTGATGCTCTCGTCGCGCAACCGCTACCTCGCGCTCACCCTCGCCGCCGGCGTCCCGCTCGGCGCGTACGTGATCATCGCCACCTTGCGCTTGTCAGCCGCCTTCGCGGTCTGCCATCTCATCGGTCGCGCGTACCGCGGGCAGGCGCTGAACTGGTTCACCCGCTATCTCGGTGTCGCTCCGGAATCGCTCGAAGCGTTCCAACGCGGGTTCGAGCGGGCGCAACTCGTGCTGATCCCGTTCTTCGCGGGCAGCAACATCGTGGCCGTCATCAGCGGTGTCCACCGCACACCGCCGGCCAAGTTGGCGGCGCTGCTCGCCGTCGGCATCGCCGGTCGTCTGGCTCTGATGTGGTGGCTGGCCAGGACGTTCGAGGACCAGCTCGTCGATTTCCTCGGTTGGCTGCAGCGCTACCAGTGGTGGGCTGTCGGGATCTCCGTCGTCGTCGTCGTGCTCGTCAACATGCGCAACTTGCGTCGCGGCTCCGCCCGCTGACCACAGACCAGCTGTGAACGCACGACCGCGCGCACGTTCGTTGCGGCTGCAATGGCCCACGAGGTCTTCGGCCTGATACAACGAGGCCCATGGCTCAAGTAACCCTGGGGGGCAACCCCGTCAACACCGTCGGTGAGCTCCCTGCGGTCGGGAGCACAGCTCCCTCGTACACGCTCGCCGGCGCCGACCTGTCCGACGTCACACCCGACTCGTTCAGCGGCAAGAAGGTGGTGCTCAACATCTTCCCGAGCATCGACACCCCGACGTGCGCGACGAGCGTGCGCACGTTCAACAAGGTCGTCGGCGACCGCGACGACGCCGTCGTGCTGTGCGTCTCACAGGACCTGCCATTCGCGCAGGCCCGCTTCTGCGGCGCCGAGGGGTTGTCGAACGTGGTCACCGCGTCGGCGTTCCGCAGCGACTTCGGCAAGGACTTCGGCGTCTCTCTCGCCGATGGCAAGCTCGCCGGTCTCTTCGCGAGAGCGGTCGTGGTCGTCGACGCGTCCGGCAACGTGGTCCACACCGAGCTCGTCCCCGAGATCGCCCAAGAACCCAACTACGACGCCGCCCTCGCCGCCCTGTAATCCGGCGCCCGGGACCGGCCCGGAGCCGCGCTGACCGGTGGTCGCCCACGAGCCGTGGTTTGTCGGGCCCGCCGTGGCGGGTCAGCTCGCCGCGCGCGCCCCGCGATCCCACCACTCGAGCACGCGGAGGGCGCGGAGGGTGTTCCACCGACTCGGCGCTCCCACGCCGTCCTCGAGGTCGAAATGGACGCGACCCGGATGGACGCGGTCGAGCAGCCACCGCCCGTCGGACTGCTGCTTGGACCGCACCACCTCGACGGCCTCCGCCATCCGGGGATCGCGATCGGCGGCCGCGCTTCGGAAGTAGTCGAGGGCGCGCAGCACGTCGTAGCGCCAGTAATACGGGAACGCGAAGTCGAGATACGCGGGATTCACGATCTCGCCCGTGCTCTTGCGACGGAACAGGCTGCGTTCGAGCAGGTACTCCTCGCCGCCGCGGCGGGCTTCGCTCACCGCGCCGGAGCCACCGGTCGCACGCTCGAACTCGAGCAGCCCGTCGAGCACGTCGATCGTGGTGTCGAACGAGGAGCGCACCGACCC
>DASUEW010000188.1:0-3750 GCA_036274875.1 Ilumatobacteraceae bacterium | reverse complement strand
GTCACTCATGACGCGACGGTGGGCGGGCGTGCGGAACGGCTGGTGCGGATGCGAGACGGCGCGATCAACTCCGACGAACGAGTACCGGCTCCGATCGGTGGTCCGTGATGCTCTACGGAGCAGTGTTGTTGTCGCTGCCGTTCGTGTGGCTGATGCTTCGTCAGCGGACGTTGCGCCGACTGGCGAGTCGCAACGCGAGTCGCCGCCCGGTGGAGGCGATGTTGGTGGTACTCGGCTCGATGCTGGGCACGGCGATCATCACCGGCTCGCTTGTGGTGGGCGACACGATCGACCGGTCGATCCGTGCGTCGGCGTACGACCAACTCGGACCGATCGACGAGACGGTCTCGGTGTTCGGTCTCGAGCCGGGCGCGGCGCTGGTCTCCCGGTTCGCTGGGCTCTCCTCGCCTGATGTCGATGGGGTCTTGTCGTTCATCTCCGTTGGTGCGTCGGCGGTCAACGAGGCTGGCGATGGCGGTACTCAGCCTCGGGCACAGCTGCTCGAGGTTGACTTCGCCGCAGCGCGAGCCTTCGGCCCGGACCCGACGATCACCGGGATCGAGGGCGATACGCCCGAGCCGGGAAGGGCGGCGATCACCGTCGACCTCGCCCGCAAGCTGAACCTCGCCACCGGTGACACGGTGACCGTGTTCGCCTATGGACAGCAGCTGCAGCTGAGCATCGACCGGGTGCTGCCACGACGTGGCGTCGCCGGCTACTGGACCATCGATGGTCGTCAACAGTCGTACAACGTGTTGGTCGCTCCGGGGACGATCGCATCGCTGATCGATCAGCGTGGTGGTGCACCGACAGCTCCCGGTGACGCAGGTTCGGTACCGCCGGAAGTGATCGTTGCCATATCGAACGCTGGCGGTGTCGAGTCCGGTGCGGCGCTGACCGATGCGGTCAGCTCAACGGTCAACGATCTCATCGCGCCAGCGGGACTGCGGGCCGTTCCGGCCAAGGCGTCGCTGCTCGACCTCGCCGACACGAACGGAAAGGGTCTGAGCCAGCTCTACTTCACCATCGGCATGTTCGCCGTCGCCGCCGGGGTGATGCTGTTGGTGAACATCTTCGTCATGTTGGCCGACGAGCGGCGCTCAGAGCTGGGCATGCTGCGCGCTATCGGGATGCGCCGGGCGCCCCTTGTCGGCGCGTTCGCTCTGGAAGGGTGGTTCTACGCGCTCATCTCTGCATTGCTCGGCGCGGTTGCCGGCATCGGTGTCGGACGAGTGATTGCGTGGCGGGCCGACACCATCTTGAGCAGCGGGCGCGAGGATGCGGCACTGAACATGGAGTTCAGTTTCACGACCGCGACCGTGCTGAACGGTTTCGCGCTCGGGTTCTTGATCTCATTGATCACGATCGTGTTGACCAGTGTGCACACCGCCCGGTTCAACGTCATCCGGGCGATCCGCGACATCCAAGAGCCGCCCCGCGTCCGGCCACGCCGGCGGAACGCCCGCGCCGGGCTCATCGTGGCCCTGCTCGGCGTCGCCTACTCGATCCTCGGCTTCGGTGGACCCAATGGCTACGGCGTCATGCTCGGACCGGCGCTGGTCCTGCTCGGCGTGGCCCCGCAGCTGGCACGACGCTTGCCAGGCCGAACCGTGACCACGGCAACGGCAACTCTCATCCTGGCGTGGGAGGTCGTGGCGGTACCCATCATGGGCGCCATGGATGTGGCCATCGACATTCCCATCTTCCTCGCCCAGGGCCTCACTATGACCGCAGCATCGATCGCGCTCGTGACCGGTCACCAAGAAGCGATCGGTCACCGGGTGGCCCGGCTCAGCGGTCACTCCCTGCCGGTGCGACTCGGGCTCGCCTACCCCTTGGCCCGCAGGTTCCGGACGGCGATGACGCTCGGCATGTTCTCGATCGTGGTGCTCACGTTGGTGTACATGAGCGTCCTGTCGTTCATGTTCCGCGGTCAGACCGGCAGTCTGGCTGCCGATCTCGGCGGCGGATTCGACATTGTCGCCACGTCGAACGCGAGCGACCCGGTGACTGCGACCGATCTCGAAGGGTTGCCAAGTGTCACTGCGGTCGCTCCGCTCGGGTTCGTCTTCGCTGACTTCTCCCGGGACGACAGCGAACCGATGGCCTGGCCGGTTACCGGTTTCGGCCCTGAGGTGCTGCGCGCACCCCCCGAGCTGCGCGATCTCGGCCAGTACCCGACCAACGAGGCGGCATGGACGGCTGTCTATGACGACCCTGCCTTGATCATCGTCGACGACAACTTCCTCCTCACTGCCGGCGGCCCTGGCACTCGACCGGCCGAGGTCGGTGACACGATCATGATCAGCGATCCCCAGAGCGGCCAGACGCGTGAACTGATCGTTGCCGCCAAGTCCGCAGAAGACCTCGTCGGCAACGGCCCGTTCGTCAGCACGACACTGCTGCAGCAGCTGTTCGGTTCGCGAGCCACGCCGTCTCGGTTCTTCGTCTCGTCGTCCGATCCCGACGCCACGGTCACAGCTATTCGCGCGACCTTCATCGCCAACGGTGCCGACGCCTCGACCGTCGCCAGTGTTGTTGGATCGGTCCTGTCCCAGAGCGGCGGGTTCTTCACCCTGATGCAGCAGTTCGTCGGGACCGGGCTCGTGGTCGGGGTGGCCGGGATCGGCGTGATCATGGTCCGAGCCGTGCGCGAACGACGTCGCGAAGTCGGCGTGCTTCGATCGCTCGGGTTCCCGACCCGCAGCGTCGCCGAGATGATGGTGTTCGAAGCAGGCTTCGTCGCTCTCGAAGGAATCCTGATCGGCGTCGGGATCGCGCTCGTCGCCTCCTACGGGTTCGCGGCAGCCGGCGCATCGTGGGCGGAGGGGATGACGTGGGGCGTCCCGGTGATCGACGTGCTCGTCATCATCGGAGTCGCGGTCGTGTCCACCCTCGCTGCGGCCTTGTTGCCGGCCCGCAGAGCGGCGGGCATCCGGCCGGCCGCCGCGCTCCGAGCAGCTGACTGATCACCGCCATGAGCGTGTCCTCGCACTCGGCGACCGGCAACCGGACCCGCGAGGACCGCCCGACCGTCGCCGAACCCTCGAACCCCGCACATGGCGCTCATCGTTGGTTTCCGGGTCCGAGGTCTTCGAGCGTCGCCGTGGTCTTGATGCTGTTCGGTTCTGGTGCGCTCTTGGCACTGGCCCCGACCATGATGCCCGATGGCTACTCATGGACCGAGCACGGCATCAGCGAGTCGGCTGCCCAGGGCATCGACGGGGCGTGGTTGGCCCGCATGGGATTCGTCGTGTTCGGGCTCGCCGTCATCTGGCTGACCTCCCTCCGTGCGGGCGTGTGGGGAACGGCGGGAACGGTGCTCCACATGTGCTTCGGGGTGTGCATGTTCGGCGTGGCCGCGTTTTCCACCAGACCATGGTCGGACGACGCGACGTACGTGAAGAGCGAAGATCTGCTCCACTCGGTCTTCGCCTCTACGATGGGCTTCGCGTTCATCGTCGGCACCGCCTCGGTGCTCGTCGCCAGACGATTGCAGATCCGCCGCGTCGCACTGCTCGATCTCGGGGCGGTCGTCATCACGACCGCCCTGTCGGCAGCGATGGGTGTGTTCCCGGAGATCTACGGCGCTCTCCAACGCCTGATGTTCCTGGTCGCCTACTGCTGGTACGCCAACGAAGCCCATCAGCAGCAACGTCACCACGCAAGTCAACGGCGGTCGCCATGAACATCCGATCCGGTCATCGCATCACCGTCGCTGAGGCGGTGCTCTTGGCGTTTCCCGTTGGG
>DASUEW010000187.1:0-2558 GCA_036274875.1 Ilumatobacteraceae bacterium | reverse complement strand
CCAACACATCGGGCTGGTGCCGGGCGGTGGACCGCAGGGCATGACGTCGCCGGTGACGTACTGGCAGGTGGCGGACATCGAGGCGAAGCTGGCCGACGTGACCGCCGCCGGCGCCGCCGTGAGGGAGCCCGCACACGACGTCGGTGGCGGCCGCCTGGTGGCCACCGTCACCGACCCCGACGGCAACGTCCTCGGGCTCCTTCAGGATCCGTGAGCGGACTCGTTCGCCGCACGGGCTCGAGTTCCACCCGGGCCGTCGGGGTCGCGGTGAACGTGGGCGCGTTGGCCGTCGCGGTCGAAGATCATGATGAGCTCGGCGGGCTCGTCGACGGCGGTGACGGAGTGCGGGGTCATGGTTGCGAACTCGGCGGCCTCGCCGGTCTCGACGATGATCTCGCGCTCACCGAGCAGTAACCGCACCCGACCTTCGGTGACGAAGAACCAGTCGTGACCGGGATGGACCCGCTGCTCGGGCGTCCGAGCGGCTGGCTCGAGCCGGAGCTTGACGGCGATGACGTTGCCGGTAGGTCGGCTCAGCGGCCAGGTCGTGCGCCCGCCCGACCTGCTCGGCACCGGGTGGATGACCACATCGTCGTCACTCTGCACATCGAGCAGT
Source organism: Ilumatobacteraceae bacterium (assembly GCA_036274875.1). Taxonomy (GTDB): domain Bacteria; phylum Actinomycetota; class Acidimicrobiia; order Acidimicrobiales; family Ilumatobacteraceae; genus JALOLG01. The sequence goes on along the minus strand of DASUEW010000187.1, from coordinate 1,942 downwards.
GCGTCGAGGTCGACGTGGAGCGCAGCTGCGAGCGGAATCAGCACGTCGAGGCTGATCGCCCGGTTGCCGGTCTCGACGCGGCTGATCGTGGACGGACTGAGGTTCGTGCGAGCGGCGACCTCGTTCAGCGACAGGCCGAGCGTGTTGCGCAGGCTGCGCAACCGTGTCCGCACCACCTGCTCGATCGTGTTCAGGTCGGGCATCCAGCGTCTCCCCTCCACCGCGCTCTTGCGAATTCCGCAAGATCAGTCGCGATATCCGGATGAGATCGTAACGTCAGCGGGATGAACGAACACGAACCACGCACCGTCGAGCGCCATTGCGACGTCGCCGTCATCGGCGGGTCAGCGGCGGGTCTCGCCGCGGCCCTGCAACTCGGCCGTCAGCGCCGCTCGATCATCGTGATCGACTCGGGCGAGCCGCGCAACGCCCCCGCGGCGTACATGCACAGCTACCTCGGCCACGAGGGCGTGCCGCCGTCGGAGTTGACCGCGATCGGGCGCGAGGAGGTCCGCAGCTACGGTGTCGAGATACTCGCCGGTCGTGCCGTCGACGTCACTCGGCTCGACGACGGCCGCTTCCACGTCGCACTCGCCGGCGGTCATGCGGTGATCGCCCGACGGGTGCTCGCCGCCACCGGCCTCGTCGACGACCTTCCCGACATCGACGGTCTCGCCGAGCACTGGGGCGGCGATGTCATCCATTGTCCGTTCTGCCACGGCTTCGAGGTCCGTGACCGTCGAATCGTCCAGATCATCACCCACCCGATGGGTCTTCACCCTGCCGGGTTGTTCCGCCAACTGACTGCTCGGTTCACAATCGTGCTGCACGACGGCGTCGACACCACGAGCCCCGAGCTCGATGCCCTGCGCGCCGCAGGGGTGAACATCGTCGACGAACGGGTCCGGCGCATCGTCACCGGTGACGGCGGCCACGTCGCGGCGGTCGAGTTGGCGGGCGGCGACCGCCTCGACGCCGACGCGGTGGTGATCGGTCCCCGGTTCAGGGCACGAGCCGACGCCCTCGCGGCGCTGGGCCTCGAGCCGGCCGCGCATCCGAACGGACTCGGGGACTTCGTCGAGACCGATCAGAACGGTGAGACATCGGTGCCCGGGATCTACGCGGCCGGGAATGTCACTGATCCGAGCCAACAGGTGCTGCAGGCCGCCGCCAACGGGAGCCGGGTCGGCGGCATGATCAGCTTCAGCCTCGCCCACGAGGACATCGAGGCCGCGGCTCGACCGTCGGCCAACGAGGCCGATTGGGATCACCGCTATGGCGGCGACCGGATGTGGAGCGGCAACCCGAATGGCACGCTCGTCAACGAGATCGACGGCCTGACCGCCGGCCGCGCCCTCGATGTCGGCGCCGGCGAGGGCGGCGACGCGGTCTGGCTGGCCGAGCATGGCTGGCGGGTGACCGCCAACGACATCTCGCAGCGGGCACTCGATCGCGTCGCTGCGTTCGCCGAGGCGCGCGGCCTGGCGATCGATTGCCACCACGCTGACGCCAACGCGTACGGCGCGTTCGAACGCGCCGCGTTCGACCTGGTGTCGGCGCAGTACGCGTCGATACCGCGCACGCCTGACGACCGCGGCGTGGCCAACGTGCTCGATGCCGTCGCTCCCGGCGGCACGCTGGTGGTCGTGGGCCACGACCTCGAGCCGATGCGAGCACCGATCGACACACGCGAGCACAGCCGGCCGTTCGACCCTGACGCCTACGTTCGAGTCGACGACTTCGCGGCCGCACTGGCCGACTCATCGGACTGGGACATCCAGGTCCACGAGAAGCGGCCCCGTCCGCCCGGAGCCGCGTCTGCCTCGCACCACGTCGACGACGTCGTGCTGCGCGCCCGGCGCCTCGCCGACTGAGAGCGACCCGGTCTCAGGTCAGCTGTTGTATGCCTGTCCGTTGCCTGGTCGTCCCGATCCGCTCCACC
>DASUEW010000186.1:0-20522 GCA_036274875.1 Ilumatobacteraceae bacterium | reverse complement strand
GCCGGGCCGGCTCAGTTCATGCGTGGGCACGGGTGACCGTCGGGATCGATCGGGAAGGCGCACCACTGACAGCTCGGCCGGCCGGCCGCGACGACCTGCTCGGCATGATCACAGAACGCGTTCGCCTGGCTCCGGGTCACGTAGATGCGAACGTGCCCCTGCTCGGTCGTGATCGGCTCACCCTCCTCGTCGACCGGCACCAGCTCCTCGAGTTGGACGACGAGCTTGTCGCTCGAGCGGTCGTAGCCGAGTCCGATCGGACCGAGCACGAAGACCTGGTCGACGGGCGTGGCGAGCTCGAGCGCGCCTTCGACCGGTCGGTCCTCGGGCGGCGGGAGGTCCTTGAGTACCCGCCGCAGGTACTCGACGATCGCCGCGACCTGCTGCTTCTCACACTTGACGGCGACGCGTTGGCGCCCGACCCGTGCCTGGAGGAAGAACACCCGCTCGCCGGGTCTGCCGACCGCGCCGGTGGTGAACGAATCGACCTCGTCGAACTCGTAGAATGGAGCGCTCACGACGGTTGCAGCTCCGCGAGCGATCCGCCGGTCGAGTTGACGGTCAGCGTGACCGGACCGCCGTTGCCGATGGCGATCACGCTGACGGAGCACGGCGACACGACGATGCGTTGGAAAAGGTCGAGGTGGGTGCCGATCGCGTGGGCGATGGCGGCCTTGATCGGATCGGCGTGCGACACGCACACGATCGTGCCGCCCCGATGCTCGGCGCGCAGCGCGTCGAGGGTGGTGATCATCCGGTGCTGCATCTCGGAGAAGCTCTCACCGGCCGGGAACCGGAACGTCGACGGCGACCGTTGCACGGTGCCCCACTCGGGGAGCTTCATCAGGTCCTTCAGCTCGGCCCCGGTCCACTCGCCGAAATCGCACTCGAGCAGGCCCTTGTTCGCCCTCGGTCGAAGGCCGCGGGCCGCCGCGATCGGCGCCGCCGTCTCCCGCGTCCGCTCCAGTGGCGAGCAGTACACCGCGTCGACACGCTTCAGCTCGGCGATCCGTTCGGCGGCCCGCTGGGCCTGCTTGACGCCCTCGTCGGCGAGGTGGAGGCCCGGCGCCCGACCGGGCAGCAGCGTCCCGGTCGTCGCCGTCTGGCCGTGCCGCACGAGGAGGATCGTCGTGCCGTGATCTGGTTGCTTGGTCGACTTCTTCGTCATGATGCGCCCGCCAACCTACTGTCGATCGTCGTGGATCGACACGGCACGGCGCTGGCCGCGATCGCTCGTGAGGTGGTCGACTGCCGGGCCTGCCCGCGCCTCGTCGAGTGGCGCGAGGAGGTGGCTCGCACGAAGCGCGCGGCGTTCCGCGACGACACCTACTGGGGCCGTCCGGTGCCCGGGTTCGGCGATCCCTCCGCACGCATCGTCGTGCTCGGGCTGGCGCCGGCCGCCCACGGCGCGAACCGCACGGGCCGCGTGTTCACGGGTGATCGCAGCGGCGACTGGCTGTTCCGCGCGATGCACCGAGCGGGCCTCGCCAACCAGCCGACGTCGGTGGCGATCGCCGACGGCCTGCGCCTCTCGGGCGCCTGGGTGACCGCGGCGGTCAAGTGCGCGCCGCCGGCGAACGCGCCGACACCGGATGAGCGGGCCAACTGCGCGCCATACCTCCGTCGCGAGTTGGAAGCGCTCGACGTGGCGGTCGTCGTCTGCCTCGGATCGTTCGGGTACGAAGCGGCATGCCGGCACTTCGCCGTCCGACCCCGGCCGCGGTTCGGGCACGGCGTCGAGGTCGACGTCGCGGACGGTCCGACCCTGCTGTGCTCGTTCCACCCGAGCCAGCAGAACACGTTCACGGGACGTCTGACCGAAGCGATGCTCGACGCGGTGTTCGCCCGGGCTGTCGAGCTCGTCAACCGTGTCTGATCGTCAGCTCCGCTGAGGCCGCTGGTTGAGGGCGGTGACGATGCCGTCGAGTCGGGCCCTGACGAGTGCCTCGATCTCGGGGTCGGTCGTGGTGCCATCGGACGAGATGCGGTCGGCCCCGGTGGCGACCATGATCGGCGGCTCCGTCACCATCGTGTTGCCGAGCAGGCCGAGGATCTCGACGAGCGGCGGTTGCACGTGACTTCCGCCGCTGCGACCGCCGGACGTGACGATCGCGATCACCTTGCCGCGGATGGCGTGCTCGCCGAGCGGGCGGGTGAGCCAGTCGATCGCGTTCTTGAGGACCCCGCTCGGCCCGTAGTTGTACTCGGGGACGGCGAGGAACAAGGCGTCGGCGGCGGCGACATCGCCGCGCCATGTCGTGCACACGTCCGGCACCGTCGCCGGCGTGTCGAGGTCGGCGTTGTAGTACGGCAGCCGGTCGATGCCGTCGCGCACCGTCACCACCAGGCTCTTGGGTGCCAATCGCGCGGCCATCCTGACCAGGCCGGTGTTGGCGGAGCCGGCGCGCAGGCTCCCGGACACCGCAAGCAGCGATGATGTCACGACCGACGACGGTAGAGGATCGGCCACTCCGGCGTTAGCCTCACGAGGCTGTGATTGCTCGTCCGCTCCGCTCAGTGCTCGTCGTGCTCGCCGCCGTCGGTGGTCTCGCGGCCTGCAACTCGACGCCCAGCGCCAAGCGTGTGGCGCTCGACGTGATCGAGACGCTCGACAACCTCACCGAGGCCGAACGTCAGTGCATGCGCACCAAGGTCGAGAAGGACTACTCGCAGGACGAGATCCAGGCCATCGCCGAAGGCGCTGACCAGACGCCGCCGGATCCGGAAGCGAAAGCGGCGCTCGACCGGTTCGAAGCCGACCTCGCCGACTGCACCACGGGCTGAAACCCCGTTCTGTCTGCTTCAAACGCAGTTACGCGCCGCCTGAAGCAGACAGGTCGGGATTTTTCTTCTTGGGTGGGGGGACGCCGATGGCTGGGGCGGCGTCGGCGAACTCGGGCCAGCGGCGGCGGCTGACGATCGAGAGCAGGCGGAGCAGCTTCATCGCCTTCTCGTCGGTCTGGGCGGGCCGGGAGATGATGGAACCGTCGGCGATCATCCGGTTGATGACCTCCTCGCCGAGCTCGGTGCGCACGATCGTCAGCGTCCAGTCGTTGTCCTCGCCGATGCCGCCGGTGGCGACGTCGGAGTGCTCGGCCGCGAAGTCGGGGCAGTGCAGGCACCCGGTGCGGGTCCAGGCGTGGCACTCCTTGAGGTCGATCTCGTGGTACGAGCCGTCGTGCATCCAGATCTGGAACACGCCCTTGATGTTCATCTTCGACATCTCGGACTTCTTGAGGCCGTACTTGGCCTCGAACAGCTCGGTGAAGATCGCGTCGTCGAACGTCTTGGAGCACAGCAGGCCGATGTTGAACAGGAACGGGCGCGACACCTTTCCGGCCTTGCGGTCCCACATCACCGGCAGCGCCGAGGTCTGGCATCCCATCCCGACGAGCGCCAATCGGTCGTGACCCTGGTCCTTGGCGTCACGGACGGCGAGCGGGTTCGCGCAGTACGTGTAGCGGCTCCCGGCGGTGGCGAGGATCTCCTCCGTGGTCGACACGATGGCCGGCCTGGCCTTCCACGCGTCGTCGTCCTCGACGCCCGACACGAGTGCGGCGTCGATGTAGTCGTTGTCGCGGAGCCAGATCAGCATCGCCGACACCAGACCACCGTCTTGCCCCATCCGGTGGACCATGTCGTCGCTGGCCCGGGTCAACAGCAACTGGCGCCAGATCCCGTACATCTCGTCGGGCTCGCGCTGGCGTCCGAACAGGTGGAGGTCGGCCGCCGGTTCCCAGTTCCTGAACCGTGGACACGCACGCGTGCACGTCGTGCAGCCCTTCTCGCCGTGGATGCAGTTGTCGAGCCCGAGCTCTTCTTCGAGGTGGAACGGGATGTACTTGCCTTCTTCGTGCTCGTAGCCGATCACGTCGTGGGGACACGTCACGACGCAGCCGGCGCATCCCGTGCAGAGGCCAGTGGTGATGACCTCCTCGTACAGCTCCTTCCACTGCGCGGTCCAGCGCTCGCGCGTCGCCGGAGCGGCCTCAGTTGTGGTCATCGGAACAAGCTACGTCAGAGGGCGTCGGTGCCCTCCTCGCCCGTGCGGATCCGCACGACCCGCTCGACGTCGGTGACCCAGATCTTGCCGTCGCCGATCTTGCCGGTCGCCGCGGTCGCGGTGATCGTGTCGACGACGAGATCGGCCTGCGCGTCGTCGGCGACGATCTGCAGGCACACCTTCGGCACGAAGTCGATCTGGTACTCGGCCCCGCGGTACGTCTCGGTGTGGCCGCCCTGGCGTCCGAACCCGCGCACCTCTCCCACCGTGATCCCGGCGATGCCGGCGGCCTTGAGCGCATCCTTCACGTCGTCGAGCTTGAACGGCTTGATGACGGCCGTGATCAGTTTCATGTGGAGTTCCTTCTCTATCTGTCAGGGCTGAAGCCGACCGTCTATCTGTCAGGGCTGAAGCCGACATACATCTCAGGGCTGGTACGCCGACTCGGCGTGTTGGCTGCGGTCGAGTCCAACGTATTCGTCCTCGGGCTCGACGCGCATCCCGATCGTCTTCTCGATGGCCAAGGCGATGACGTACGAGGCGACGAGCGAGAAGACCAGCACCGCGCCGCTGGCCACGATCTGATCGAAGAGCAGTTCGGAGCCACCTCCGAAGAACAGCCCATCGGCCCCGACCCCGGTCGCCGATGCATCCGCGAACAGTCCCAGCACGATCGAGCCGAACAGCCCACCGACGAGATGGACGGCGATCACGTCGAGGCTGTCGTCGAGCCGCAGCACGGTCTTGATGCGCAGGGCGAGGTAGCACACGATGCCGGCGCCGCCGCCGATGATCAGCGGGGACGCACCACCGACGAAGCCGGCGCACGGTGTGATCGCGACGAGCCCGGCGACGGCGCCGGAGGCCGCGCCGAGGGTGGTGCCGTGCCCGGTGACGAGCTTCTCGACGACCAACCATCCGAGCATCGCCGCGGCGGCCGCGAGGTGAGTGTTGACGAGGGCCTGGGCCGCGATGCCGTTGGCGCCGAGTGCCGAGCCGGCGTTGAAACCGAACCAGCCGAACCACAGGATCCCGGTCCCGATCATCGTGAGCGGCAAGTTGTGCGGGGGCATCGCCTCGTCGCCATGACCACGCCGGTTGCCGATCACGGCGACGACGGCGAGGGCGGCGATGCCGGCGTTGATGTGGATCGCCGTGCCGCCTGCGAAGTCGAGCGCGCCGCGCTTGAACAACCAGCCCGCCGGGTTGAACACCCAGCGCGCCGCCGGGGCGTACACGACGATGCTCCAGATCGCGATGAACAGCGCGTACGACCCGAACTTGAGCCGGTCGGCCGTGGCGCCTGTGATCAGGGCCGGCGTGATCACGGCGAACATCATCTGGAACGCCACGAACGCCATCGGGGGGATCGTGAGTCCGGCGTAGTCGACGTCGGTCAGGAACGCGAAGTCGAAGTTGCCGACCCATCCATTGGTGCCGCCGAACGCGATCGAGAAGCCGAGCACCGCCCACAGCACGCTCACGAGACCCATCGCGAAGAGGTTCTGCATCAACATCCCGAGCACGTTCTTCGAACGCACCATCCCGCCGTAGAAGAAGGCGAGCCCGGGCGTCATGAAGGCCACGAGTGCTGCCGCGGCAAGCACCCAGGCGGTGTCTCCTGTGTCCATAAGGGTGGGACCGTAGAGAACGGTCGTTTCGGCGCTGTCGCCCCAGTGTTTCCAGCAGATGTCGAGTTCGTGCGGGGGACCCGCCTAACCCACCAACATCCAGCCGCGTCGGCGAACGGTGCGCACGCGGCTCGAGCCGACGACGCGCCTCACGCCGACGATGAGCGAATCGCAGCGGCGCTCGCTCAGGTCGGCGATGCCGACCGCCCTGGCCAACTCTGAGCGGCTGAGCACGCGGCCGACGTTGTCGGCGAGCACGGAATAGATCGCCCGCTCCTGCGGCGTCAGGTGCTCGAGGGGGCGAGAGACCTGCGACCGGAAGTCGGGTGGCGCCGCGGGAGCGGGGCGATCCATGAGCGAATCGTAGGACGGCCGGATTTCGGCGACGTTGGCCGGCCGTAAACGGCGTGTGAACTCGCCCACCGGAGCGACTCGGCAGGACTTGACCCGTGGGTCAAGTCGCGCGGCATGATGTCACGATGGATCTGACGTTCCCGTCCGCAGCCGAGGACTTTCGAGCCGAGATTCGTAAGTGGCTCGAGGCGAACCTGCCCGACGGCTGGTTCGATCCGGGTTTCGAGCTGAGCGACGCGGCCCGCAAGCGGTTCAACGTCGAGTGGCCGGCGAAGCTGTTCGAGGGCGGCTGGATCTGCGCCACCTGGCCGGAGGAGTACGGCGGCAAGGGGCTCACCACGATGGAGGGCGTCGTCCTGGCCGAGGAGTTCGCCCGCGCCAAGGCGCCGATGCGCGGTGACTTCTTCGGCGACACGCTCGTCGGGCCGACCCTGTTGCAGTGGGGATCCGAGGAGCAGAAGCGGGCGTTCCTTCCCGGCATCCTGCAGGGCCGCACCCGCTGGTGCCAGGGCTTCTCGGAACCCGACTCCGGTTCGGACCTCGCCAGCCTCAAGACCTCGGCGGTGCTCGACGGCGACGAATGGGTGATCAACGGCCAGAAGGTGTGGACCACGGGCGGTCACCACGCCGACTACTGCTTCCTGCTGACCCGCACCGACCCGGAGGCGCCCAAGCACAAGGGCATCTCGTACCTGCTCGTGCCGATGCGTCAACCGGGCGTCGAGGTCCGTGGCATCACCCAGCCCGACGGCACGGCCGAGTTCTGCGAGGTGTTCTTCACCGACGCCAGGTGTCCGAGGGACAACGTCGTCGGTGGTGTCAACAACGGCTGGAAGGTCGCCAACTCGACGCTCGCGTTCGAGCGCGGGCAGTCCGCCACCACCGGCTACCGGCGGTTCGAGGAGGAGTACCGCCTGCTCGTCGAGGCCGCCCGCGACAACGGGCGCATCGCCGACCCGCACATCCGTCAGCGGCTCGCCGAGTACTTCACGAGGATCCAGATCCTGCGCTTCAACGGGTTGCGCAGCCTCACGGCGGCGTTGAACGGATCGAAGGACTCGGGCGTGGTCGCGCTCGGCGCCAGCAACAAGATGTTCTGGTCCGAGATGCATCAACGGGCGATGGAGCTGGCGCTCGACGTGTTCGGCGCCGATTCGATGCTGATCGACACCGGCCCGGCGTCGGGATCGTGGCCGGGCGCGCTGCGTGACCGCCGGCGCGACGGGTATCCGGTGAGCCCGATGATGTCGGCGTTCTTCTTCTCGCGGTCCGAGACGATCTGGGGAGGCACGAGCCAGATCCAGCGGAACATCGTCGGCGAGCGAGTGCTCGGGCTGCCGAAGGAGCCGAGGGCTACGGGCGAATAGGCGGGCCATCGCCTATGTTCGGTGCGGATGGACGAGCTCATCGGCGAGGACGGAAAGCCGCGTCCCACCGCCGCCGTGCTGATGGCGATGCTCGACCGGCTCGGACCCGAGGAGCTGACCGAGCTGCAACGTGTCGCCGAGATCGAGATCCTCACGATGGGCATCACGTTCACGGTGTACTCAGACGGCGCCAACCTCGACCGTGCCTGGCCGTTCGATCTCATCCCGCGTGTGATCTCCGGCGACGAGTGGTCGGTCGTCGAGCGCGGCCTCGTACAGCGGCTGGTCGCCCTGAACCACTTCATCGACGACGTCTACAACGAGCAACGGGTGATCGCCGATGGCGTCTTCCCCGCCGAGCTGCTCGCCGGTTCGGTGAACTTCCGGTCGCAGTGCCGGGGCGTCCACCCCAAGTTCGGCGTCTGGGCCCACATCTCGGGGTCCGACCTCGTGCGCGACGACGACGGCGAGATGTACGTGCTCGAGGACAACCTGCGCGTGCCGTCGGGCGTCAGCTACGTCCTGGAGAACCGTGCCGTTGCGAAGCGGGTGTTCGCCGAGGTGTTCCAGCAGCAGAGCATCCGCCCCGTCGACGCCTACACCGACGAGCTCAACAAGCTGCTCTCGTCGCTCGCACCCGACGGTGTGACCGAGCCGCAGATCGTCGTGCTCACGCCGGGCGTCTTCAACTCGGCCTACTTCGAGCACTCGTTCCTCGCCCAGCGGATGGGTGCGGAGCTGGTCGAGGGAGCCGACCTCGTGGTGGGCGACGACGAGTGCGTGTACATGCGCACGATCAAAGGACTGGAACGCGTTCATGTCATCTACCGCCGGATCGACGACCTGTACCTCGATCCCGAGGTGTTCCGGCCGGACTCGGCGCTCGGGGTTCCCGGTCTCATGCGGGCGTGGAAGGCGGGCAACGTCGGGATCGCCAACGCGCCAGGAGCGGGCGTGGCCGACGACAAGGTCGTCTACGCGTGGGTGCCCGACCTCATCCGCTACTACCTCGGCGAGGAGCCCGTGATCCCGAACGTGCCGACGTACCGGTGCATGTATCCCGACGAGCGGCAGTTCGTGTGCCAGAACATCGGCGATCTCGTCGTGAAGCCGGCCAACGAGAGTGGCGGGTACGGGATCGTGATCGGCAACCGGGCGACGGCCACCGAGCTCGCCGACGCGATCGAAGCGATCCAGGCCGACCCGCGCAACTGGGTCGCCCAACCGATCCTGTCGCTGTCGACCGTGCCCACCATCGTCGACGGCGCGATCGAACCGCGCCACGTCGACCTACGGCCTTTCATCCTGACCGGCGCGCACAGCTACGTGACGGCTGGGGGCCTGACGCGAGTGGCGCTGCCGAAGGGGTCGCTCGTCGTGAACTCGTCGCAGGGCGGGGGCAGCAAGGACACGTGGATCCTCGACCTGCCGGCGGACGGGGGCACGTGACGTGGCACTGCTGTCACGGGTCGCCGACCGCCTGTACTGGGGCGCCCGCTACGTCGAACGGGCGGAGGACACCGCACGGATCGTGCGCTCGTACAGCGACATGATCGTCGATCTTCCGATCGACCTGTTGCCGTACAGCTGGGAGCCGTTGGTCGCGATCGCCGGGAGTCAGTCGCTGTTCGGCGAGAAGCACGGTGAGCACGCCGTCATCGAGTTCCTCGTCGCCGACCGCGACAACCCCGGCAGCATGGCGAGCAGTGTCGCGTGCGCCCGCGAGAACCTGCGCACCACCCGCGAGGTCCTGCCGCGTGAGGCGTGGCGGGCGCTCAACGGGCTCCAGCAGTACGTGCTCGCCGAATCCGAGCGGGCCGTCGAGCGCCGTACCCGCGACCGCTTCCTCGCCCGGGTCATCGCCGACAGTCGCCGGCTCGACGGTGAGCTCGAGTCGACGATGACACGCGCGGCGCCGTATCGGATGTGGCGTCTCGGCCAGCTCATCGAGCGCGCCGACATGACGACGCGCGTGCTCGGCGTCCGCGCCGCATCGATCCTGCAGATGCAGACGACCGACCGGATCGACGACCACGACGAGGTGCAGTGGATGGGCGTGCTGCGCTCGGTCGCGGCCCTGCAGATGTACCAGCGCGCCACACGCGGCCCGATCGAAGGCCCTTCGGTCGTTCGGTTCCTGCTGTTCTACACGCAGTTCCCACGATCGGTGCGGGGGTGCCTCGACGCGATGCGAGGAGTTCTGACGACGCTGCCCCAGCCGGACGCGGTCATCAAGGTGCTCGATCAGACGACCGCGACGCTGATGGCGTGCGAGGCCCACGCCGACGACGGCGCTCGCCTCGACGACGCGATGGACGAGGTGCAACACGCGATCGCCGAGCTCGACGGGGCCATCGCCAAACGATTCCTCGCAGTCGGGACCTGACCCGTGTCGGCGCTCGACATCGGTCCTGCCTTCGACGAATCGACGACGTGGGACGCCGGCCTGCGAACCGCGTTGCTCGACGGTGGACAACTCGCATCCTGGCAGGCGCAGGTCGACCGTCTCCTCGTCGCCGAGGGCGCGGGACACCTCGTGCACGACCTGCCCGTACGGGCCGACGGACGGGCGGCGACGGTCGCCAGCCGCCCGTGGCGGCTCGACCCGATCCCGGTCGTCATCGACACCGAGACGTTCCAGTGGTTGTCGTCCGCCGTGATCGAACGGATGGAGGCGCTCGAGGAGGTGCTCCGCGACCTCTACGGCGCGCGACAGCTTGTGCGGGACGGAGTCGTGCCCGCCGATGTGCTCCACTCGAGCGACCGTTACCGGCTGGCTGCGGTCGGCTCGACGCATCCGGCGCGTTGGCTCACCACGTACGCCGTCGACGTCGTGCGCTGCGCCGATGGTGTGTGGCGGGTCGTCCAGGACTTCGCCGACGCGCCACCGGGCATCGGGTACGCGTTGTTGGACAGGTCGGTGATGTCGCGCACGTCGGCCGAGCTGCTGGCAACCGCCGGAATCGCGTCGCTCGCCCGCTTCCCGGGGCAGCTCCGACGGGCACTCGCCGCCTCGTCGACCGAGTCCAGTCCGCGCACTGTGCTGTTCTCCGGTGGCATCGATCACCCGTCGTACATCGACCACTCGTACCTCGCCGTGCAACTCGGAGTCCACCTCGTCGAAGGTGCTGATCTCGTCGTGCGACAGCGTCGGGTCTGGCTCCGCACGCTGGACGGTCTCGAACCGATCGACGTCGTGTACCGCCGCCTGGAGGATCCGGACATCGATCCGCTCGAGGCGGGTGCGATCCGCACCCCGGGCGCGGTCGGGATTCCCGGTCTGCTGCTCGCCGCCCGGTCCGGTGGGATCACGCTCGCCAACGCCCACGGCGCGGGGGTCGTCGAGGACACGTCGCTCGCACCCTTGTGGCCGGCGGCCGCACGCCACCTGGCGGGCATCGAGCTGCGACTGCCGCAACTCGATGGTGACCGGCCGCACCTCGCCACGACACCGCTGTACGACGGGTCCCAGACCCGACCCGGCGAGGTCGTGCTTCGAATGTTCGCGGTCCACGACGGGAGGACGGGGTCGGTGATGCCTGGCGGTTCGGGGCGCGTGCTGGCGCCCGGCGACAGTCCATCGTTGCCGACCGCATGCGTGGCGAAGGACGTGTGGGTGATCGGCACCACGCTGACGCCGTTCATCGCGGCCGCGCTCCCGCAGGTCGACTTCGCGCGGTCGGTACCGACGCGTGCCGCCGATGCTCTGTACTGGATGAACCGCGCCGGCGAACGGGCGGAGGCGATGGCCCGCACGATCGGCGCGATCAGTTCACGAATGGAACAGGATCCCGGTCTCGTGTCGCTCGACGGTGGGCAGTGGTGGATCCGGACGCAAGCGATCGCGCGTGGCGTCCGACGGATGCGGTCGCCCGGACACGACGACCCGGCCGAACTGACCGGTGACCCGCCCGGTGAGCTGGCGCAGACCACGGACGCGATCGCGCTCGAGATCGGCATCCTGCTCACCGAGGCGACGACCGTTCGCGAGTACCTGTCGGTGACAGCGGGGCGGGTGTTGGAGCGGCTGTCGAACACGCGTGCCGCCCTGCAGCGCCGGGCCGCGGCGGTCGACGACCTCGACAGCCTGCTCGCCGACTTCGCGGCGCTCGCCGGGTTGTGGAACGAGAGCACGGTGCGTGGCCCGGCGTGGCGACTCGGTGACGCGGGTCGCCGCATCGAGCGGACGCTCGTCGTGCTCGATCTGGTCGAGTTCGGCTTCTCGACCCGTCCCGATCGTGACGATCCCGTCGACGCCGCGGTGCTGGAGGTGATCCTCGCCGCCAACGACAGCCTCGTCGCGTACCGGCGTCGCCATCGCAGCGATGTCGAGCCCGACGCGGCGTTCGCGCTGCTCGTCCGCGACAGCACGAACCCGCGGTCGGTGGCGGCGTCGATCGAACGATTCGGCCAGCACGCGGCGGATGCGGAATGGTCCGAAGGCATCGCGATCGCGGCTGCCGCACGGGACGCGTTGTCGCTTCCCCGCGGCGAGCTCGTGCCTTCCGTGAGGGGGCTGATCGTCGACGCCGCCACCAAGCTCAACGCCCGCTGGTTCGCGGCGCCGGTGAGCCCGATCGTGGTGGTCGGTCGGTGATGAACACCAACGTTCGCCGGTATCGCGTGGTGCACCGTACGACGTATCGCTACGCGTCGCCGATGACCGACGGGTACACCGTCGCCCACTTGTTGCCGCGCGACACGCTTCGTCAACGTGTCGCCGAGTCGGTGGTCGATGTGACGCCCGAGCCGACCGAGCGCGACGAGCACGTCGATGTCTTCGGCAACCGTGTCACGCAGTTCGGCATGCACCACCCGCACGACGAGCTCGTCGTCGAGGCGGTGAGCATCGTCGACGTCGACGATCCGATGCCGATCGACACCGGCGAGTCGTGGAACGACGTCGTCGCTCGCGTCGATGCGTTGCGCGGCGACGATGCACTCGAGATCGGCCCGTTCCGGGCGCGGACGCGCTTCGTCGACATCGACCTCGTCGGGGCCGACCTCGCTGCCATCGCGTACAAGTCGTTCACGCCCGGCCGGACGATCGCCGAGGCCGCCCGCGACCTGTGCCACCGGATCTTCGCCGAGTTCACGTACGACTCGACGGCGACGGATGTCTCCAGCCCGCTCGCCGACGTGTTGGCGTCGCGGCGCGGCGTGTGCCAGGACTTCGCCCATCTGGCGGCCGGATGTCTGCGCTCGATCGGTCTCGCCGCGCGGTACGTGAGCGGCTACATCGAGACCACGCCACCGACGGGCGGTGATCGCGTCGTCGGCGCCGATGCGTCGCATGCCTGGTGCTCGATCTGGACGCCGTCGGCGGGCTGGATCGACTTCGATCCGACGAACGACCACTTCCCGACGCGCCGCCACGTCACCGTTGCCTGGGGTCGTGACTACGCCGACGTCACGCCGGTACGTGGTGTCGTCATCGGGCCGTCGCGGGCGCAGACACTTGACGTCGCCGTCGACGTGATGCTGGTGTGACGAGCGTGCCCCGGCCCCCCGTCGTCACGTTCCCATTCGTCGCGGTGACTGCGGTGACACTGGTGTTCTTCACCAGCATCGGGATCACGCTCGTGACCGTCCCGCTGTTCGTGGAGCGCGAGCTCGATGCCGGCGAGTTCGGCATCGGGTTGACGATCGCCTCGTTCGCGGCCGCCGCGATCGCGGCCCGGCCCGTCATCACCCGGCTCGGCGACCGGTTCGGCCGGCGGCGACTGATGATGGGTGGTGCCGTGCTCGCCGCCGCGGGAAGCTCGGTCGCCGGCGTCGCAGAGGCGTTGCCCGTCCTGCTCGTGCTCAGGGGCATCACCGGGATCGGCGAGG
Organism: Ilumatobacteraceae bacterium; assembly: GCA_036274875.1. GTDB lineage: Bacteria > Actinomycetota > Acidimicrobiia > Acidimicrobiales > Ilumatobacteraceae > JALOLG01. The sequence continues at coordinate 7,335 of DASUEW010000186.1, read as the reverse complement.
CGGCGCTGTTCGTCGGGGCGATCACGCTGATCGCCGATCTGTCGCCACCCGACCGCCGCGCCGAGGGCGCGAGCTACTTCTCGATCGCCGTGTTCGGCGGGCTCGGGGTCGGTCCCGTGCTCGGTGAGTGGGTGCTCGACGATGCCCACTACGAGCGGGCGTTCCTCACCGCCGGCGTGCTGGCGCTGGCAACCGCCGTGCTGGCGTCGTTCGTTCCCCGGTCGGTTGACCGCGTCCACGACGCGGACCACCCGACGCCGTCGTCGCGTCGAGGGATCCTGCACCCCGCTGCGGTGGGTCCGGGGCTCGTGCTGGCGAGCATCGTCGCCGGGTTCTCGACGTTCACGGGGTTCATCCCCGAACACGCCAGGGCGGTCGGTCTGAGCGGCGCGGGCGGCCTGTTCCTGGTCTACAGCGCGGTCTGCCTCGTCGGACGTGTCGCCGGCGCCAAAGTGCCCGACCGCATCGGTCCCGGGCGCGCCGTCAGCACCGCACTCGTGTTCGTCGGCGCGTCGCTGTTGCTGCTCGCCGCGGTGCCCGAGCCATGGGCGCTGTGGGCTGCAGCGGTCGGTTTCGGGGTCGGCATGGCGTTCAACTACCCGTCGTTGATGGCGATCGTCGTCAACCGCGTCGACGAGCGCGAGCGCGTCGCGGCACTCAGCTCGTTCACGATGTTCTTCGAGCTCGGTTCCGTGGTCGGCGGCCTCGCGCTCGGCGCGGTCGGCGAGGTGTTCGGCAAGCGCCCGGGGTTTGCGGGCGGGATCGTCTGCTGCGCGATCGGTCTCGTCGTGTTGTGGACGAAAGTCGTCGTGCCACCCCAGCACGTCGAGATCGACGTCCCCCAGTACCCACCCCTCGTGTGTGATTGACGAGTCGCCGACCGGGACGACCGTGATGTCCGATTTCCGCTGGTCGTTGTGGTGGCGGTCCGGCACACTGAGTAGGTGATCCAGCTCGACGCCGACCAGTGCTACAGGGTCGCACAGAGCCGCGACTCGAGGTTCGACGGTTGGTTCTACATCGCCGTCCGCACGACCGGCATCTACTGCCGTCCGAGCTGTCCGGCGATCACGCCCAAGCGCGCCAACGTCGAGTTCTTCGCTTCGGCGGCGGCCGCCCAGCAGCACGGGTACCGGGCGTGCAAGCGATGCCGCCCCGACGCCTCCCCCGGCTCGCCGGAGTGGAACATGCGTGGCGATGTCGTGGCCAGGGCGATGCGCCTCATCGCCGACGGCATCGTCGACCGGGAGGGCGTCGCCGGTCTCGCGGCCCGGCTCGGCTACAGCAGCCGTCACCTGACGCGTCTCGTCACCGACGAGCTCGGCGCCGGACCGCTCGCCCTCGCCCGCGCCCAGCGTGCTCAGACGGCTCGCGTGCTGATCGAGACGTCGTCGATGTCGATGACCGATGTCGCGTTCGCCGCCGGCTTCGGCAGCGTCCGCCAGTTCAACGACACCGTCCGCGAGGTGTACGCGCTCGCGCCGAGTGGGTTGCGGCGTCGGTCGTCGATCGGCGACCCGCCCGCAGAACCCGGAGCCGTCGTCGTTCGGTTGCCGACGCGTGGACCGTTCGCCGGTCGCGAGGCGTTCGAGTTCCTCGGAACGCGCGCGATCCCGGGCGTCGAGGTGTTCGACGGCGAGCGCTACCACAGAACGCTCGCGCTGCCCCACGGGCACGGCATCGCCGTGCTCGAGCCCCGCGAGTCGTACGTTCGCGCCGAGCTCTCACTCGCCGATTGGCGCGATCTGGCTCCGGCCGTTCAGCGCCTCCGCCGGCTGCTCGACCTCGACGCCGATCCGGTCGCCGTCGACGCCGTACTCGGTGACGATCCGCTGCTCGAGCCGCTCATCGCCAAGACGCCAGGACGACGAGCCCCGGGCGCGGTCGACCCGTTCGAGATCGCCGTGCGCGGGATCGTCGGCCAGCAGGTGTCGGTCGCGGGCGCCCGCACCGTCACCGCTCGCATCGTCGAGGCCGCCGGGGACGTCTTGACCATCGTTCACGACCGGCTCACGCACGTGTTTCCCTCGCCGGAGCGACTCTCCGCGCTCGATCCCACCTCGTTGCCGATGCCGCGGGCGCGTGGCCGCACGCTCACCGGGCTCGCCGGGGCCGTCGCCGACGGCTCGATCGCGCTCGACACCGGCGCCGATCGGGAGGATCTGGTCCAACGTCTCGTCGCACTCCCCGGCATCGGTCAGTGGACCGCCCGCTACACCGTCATGCGCGGGCTCGGCGACCCCGACGTTTTCCTCGACACCGACCTCGGTGTGAGCCACGCACTCGACCGGCTCCGGCTCAGTGCCTCGGACGCCGAGCGTTGGCGGCCGTGGCGCACGTACGCACTTCACCATCTCTGGGCAACGCTGTGAAGGAGACGATCATGAACGACACAGGCATGCTCTACCGCACGACGATGCCGTCACCGGTGGGCGAGCTCACGCTCGTCGCCGACGACACCGCGCTGCGACTCATCTCGTTCGACACGACGGACGTCGACCGCGAAGTGATCGACGTTGCCGCCGGTGAGCACCCGGTGTTGGCGACCGCCACGCGTCAGCTCCAGGAGTACTTCGACGGGTCACGCACCGACTTCGACATCCCGCTCGCACCGGAGGGCACGCCGTTCCAGCAACAGGCGTGGTCGGTGCTGCGGTCGATCCCGTTCGGAGCGACGATGAGCTATGGCGAGCAGGCTGCCGCGCTCGGTGATCGCAAGCGGGCTCGCGCCGTCGGCGCGGCGAACGGACGCAACCCGATCCCGATCATCGTGCCGTGCCACCGCGTCGTCGGCTCGAACGGTCACCTGACCGGCTTCGGGGGTGGCATCGAATCGAAGGCCTGGCTGCTCGACCACGAGCGCCGCGTCAGTTTCGAGACGTGATCAGTGATGGTGGCGGTCGCGGGCTGATTGCTCGCGGCGGGCGCGGGCCTCGGCCTGACGCCGCAACTTCATCTCGCGGCGCTTGGCCTTGACGGCCTCCCGCTCGGCTGCCGAGAGGTTCGAGGCCGGCACGATCGGAGCGATCGGGAGTGGCTCCATCGGCGGGAGCTTGACGTCGTCGTCGTGCTTGAGCAGATCGCGCACGATCGCCGACGCCGGCGCCTCGCCGACGACCGTCGTCGCCAGCATCAGCCTCGTGCACGCCAGGCCGTGGCGCTCGACGAGCCCGGGGAGCACCTCGCGAAGCTGGTCGCTCGTCGGGTTGTCGGAGTGCTCACCGAGTTGTTCGATGCAGTCGGCGAGGCACGCGTCGGCGAGCACGACGGCGATGCTCTCGAACGTCCCGTTGACGCGTCCCTTCGAGGCGGCGTCGCGGATCGCGGTGGGCGTCACACCGTCGGCGAGCCGCTCGATCGCCTCGCGGTGGTCGTCGTCGAGCGCCGCGACGAGGGCGTCGATCTCGTCGTCGGTGGTCGCTGCGAGCGCTCGGTCGAGCAGGACCAACGCCTGCAGCCGGGTCTTCATCGTGTTCACGGCCCGCGACCCTACCGGGCGATCACGTTCGGTGGCACAGGACGGCGCGTTGATGATGGCGGATTGGAACTTTCCGACTACGATTCCATCGCCGTTCCACGATCCTGAGGGGGCCTGTGCCGACATGGCGACCATCTCCGACGTTGCTGCTCGGGCTGGGGTGGGCATCGGGACGGTGTCGCGCGTGCTCAACGGGAGCCATCAGGTGCGCCCGACGACGCGCGCCAAGGTGCACGCCGCGATGCAGGAGCTCGACTACCGCCCGACGCGCTCGTCCGCTGGTAGCAGGACCAAACGCCAGGGTTTCGTCGGGGTGCTGGTGCCGTTCTTCGACGAGCCGTCCTCGTACCAGCGCCTCCGCGGCATCGTGCAGTCGCTGCAACCACACGGCCTCGAGATCGTGCTGTACAACGTCGACGCGCCGGATCGCGCCCACCGCCGGTTGGTGGAACTTCCACGGCACCAGCTCGACGGCCTGCTCGTCATCTCGCTGCCGCTGCGGCCCGACGAAGGCGAGCGCCTCGCGATGGCGCAGTTCCCGTGCGTTCTGATCGACACGAGGCACGCGGCCTTGCCCAGTGTGGTGATCGACGATCACAACGGAGGACGCATCGCGACCGAGCACCTCTTGTCGCTCGGTCACGAACGCATCGCGTTCATCGGTGAGCCAGAGCGGAACCCGTTCGGCTTCGTGTCGAGTCGCTACCGCCAGGAGGGGTACGCCAGCGCTCTCGCCGACGCGGGCATCGAGCTCGATCGCCGGTACGTGAAGCACGGTCCTCACGTGCGGACCTCGGCTCGCCAGCTCGCCGTCGAGCTGCTGGCGATGACCGATCCGCCCACCGCCGTCGTCGCCGCGTCCGACGTCCAAGCGCTCGGCGTTCTGGAAGCCGCCCGGCTCGCCGGAAAGTCGGTGCCGCGGGACATCTCGGTCATCGGCTACGACGACATCGACCTCGCCACGTACAGCGGGCTGACGACCGTGCGCCAGCCGCTCGAGGTGTCGGGTCAGCGTGGTTCGGAGATCCTGACCGGTGCGCTCGCCACCGGCGTCAGGCCGATCCCGTTCGTCGAAGAGCTCGCGTTGGAGCTCGTCGTTCGCGGCACGACGAGCGCGCCGCCGCGGGCATCGAAGCCCGGTCGAGCCCGGCGCGGTGCGTCGCCGACCGTGATCTGCGCGTACAACGCTCCCGACCGGCGTAACACGATCGACGGCGCTCCGGCCTGGTGGGAGACGGCGGTCGTCTACCAACTGTACGTGCGGTCGTTCGCCGACTCGAACGACGACGGCATCGGTGACCTGGCCGGTATCCGCAGCCGCTTGCCGTACCTCGCCGACTTCGGCGTCGACGCGATCTGGCTCAACCCGTGCTACCCATCGCCGCAGGCCGATCACGGGTACGACGTCGCCGACTACTTCGACATCGAGCCCGACTACGGGGATCTCGACGAGTTCGACGCTCTCGTGCGCGACGCACGCGCGGTGGGGATCCGGATCATGATGGACGTCGTCCCCAACCACTGCAGCTCCGAGCACGAGTGGTTCCGGGCCGCAGTTGCCGCCCCCCGAGGATCACCCGAACGCGAGCGGTTCTACTTCCGCGACGGTCGCGGCCCAGGGGGCGCCGAGCCCCCCAACAACTGGCAGGCCATCTTCGGGGGCTCGGCGTGGACCCGCGTCGACGAGCCCGATGGCTCCCCTGGCCAGTGGTACCTCGCCGTCTTCACCCCTGCGCAGCCGGATCTCAACTGGAACCACCCCGACGTGGTCGATCACTTCGACCGGATGTTGCGGTTCTGGTTCGACCGTGGCGTCGAAGGGTTCCGCGCCGACGCCGTGACGGTGGTCGGCAAGACGCCTGGGCTCCCGGACAACGAGCTGCAGCAAGGCGCCGCCCGACCGGAGCTCGGAGCGACGAACGCGCACTTCAGATACCGACCGGAAGGCCATGCCGCGTGGCGCCACTGGCGCCAGCTGGTCGACGGCTACGAGGCCGAGCACCCCGGGCGCCAGCTCGTGCTCGTCGCCGAGGCGTACATGCCGCGCCGCCCCGACATCTTGCGCCAGTACGCCAACGACGAGGAGTTCCACCAGGTGTTCGCGTTCGACTTGATGCTCGCCCCGTGGAACGCCGAGGCGTTTCGCGGCGCCGTTCGGTCGACGGTGGAGGCGCTGATGCCGGCCGGTCTGCTCCCGGCGTGGACGCTCAACAACCACGACGCGCAGCGTTGCGTCACCCGCTACGGCCGTGCCGACGCGGTGACGCACGGTTCCGAGGCCGGCGGATCGCTCGAGAACTCCCACGCCGTCGTCGACGTCGACGTCGGCACCCGGCGCGCCCGCGCCGCGGCTCTCTTCGAGCTCGGCCTGCCCGGGTGCGTGTATCTGTACGCGGGCGAGGAGCTGGGCCTGCCGGAGGTGCTCGACATGCCCGACGAAGCCCGCCAGGATCCGATCTTCGCCAGGACCGCAGGTGCCGAGATCGGCCGCGACGGGTGTCGAGTGCCGCTGCCGTGGACCGACGACGCGGCCACGTCGTTCGGCTTCTCGCCGCGCGGGACGACCGATCCGTGGCTGCCCCAGCCCAAGGAGTGGGCGCGCTGGAACGCGACGAGCGAACAGACCGACCCGAACTCGATGCTGTCGCTCTACCGCCGGGCGCTTGCCGTCCGTCGGGCGACGCCCGATCTCACGCGAGCCGGTTTCGAGCTGCTCCTACCCGACGACGCGGACCTGGTCGCGTACCGGCGTGGTGAGGTCGTCGTCGTGCTCAACATGTCCGACCACGAGCGCACTCTGCCGCCCGACCTCACCGAAGGTCGCCGGGTCCTCGTGTCGTCCGTCGTCGCACCCACTGGCTCCGGTCGACGCAGCTCCGATCGGAGCGGCGACGGTCAGAATGGTGCCGATGTCGTCGGGCCGGACGCCGCAGTCTGGCTCGGGCGTTGATCGAAGGCCGTCGGGGACTCAGACGAGCGCGAGGCCGGTCTCGAGATCGAACACGTCGCTCTGGGAGGCGTCGACGGCGAGGCTCGCTCGTTCGCCTGACTGTGCCGTCGCGTGCGGTTCGACACGAGCGACGACGACCCGGTCCGACGTTGCGGCGGTGTTCTCGGCGGCCGACGTGTCGACTCCGACGGCGTCGGTGGTGATGTGCAGGATGACCTCGGCGCCGAGTCCTTCCCGGACGTCGACGACACCGCTGATCGTGTCGGGCGCGCCGTCGGTGCCGACGCGCAGGTGTTCGGGACGGATCCCGATCGCAACCCGCCGCCCGTCATAGCCCTTGAGCGACGGGCATGCCGACAACACCGATGCCGGCACGGTGACCGTGCTGCTGCCGAACTTCAACGTGGTGCCCCCACCGTTGCTCGACACCGTCGCCTCGAGCAGGTTCATCTGCGGAGAGCCGATGAACGCCCCGACGAAGAGGTTGTCGGGATGGTCGTAGAGGTCCTGCGGGGTGCCGACCTGCTGCAGGATGCCGCGTGACAGCACCGCGACCCGGTCGCCCATCGTCATCGCCTCGATCTGGTCGTGTGTCACGTAGACGGTGGTGACGTTGAGCGCGTGTTGGAGCTTGGACACCTCGGCCCGCATCTGGACGCGCAGCTTGGCGTCGAGGTTCGACAACGGCTCGTCCATCAAGAACGCCTGCGGTTGGCGCACGATCGCGCGGCCCATCGCCACGCGCTGGCGCTGGCCACCCGACAGTTGACCCGGCTTGCGGTCGAGGTTCTCGGTGAGCTCGAGGATCCTGGCCGCGTTCTCGACGCGCTCGTTGATCTCGTTCTTGGGCATCTTCTTCAACTTGAGCGCGAACGCGATGTTGTCGCGCACGGTGAGGTGCGGGTAC
>DASUEW010000185.1:0-6898 GCA_036274875.1 Ilumatobacteraceae bacterium | reverse complement strand
TCGACGAGATCCACCGGTTCTCGAAGGCGCAACAGGACGCCCTGCTGCCCGCCGTCGAGGATGGCACGTTGACGCTCATCGGAGCGACGACGGAGAACCCGTTCTTCGAGGTCAACCCGCCGCTGCGCAGCCGGAGCACGTTGTTCCGTCTCGACCCGCTCGACGACGCCGCCATCGAGGAGTTGGCGCGCCGAGGGCTCGTGGCGGAACGTTCGGAGGCGACGCCAGAAGCGATCGCGCTGCTCGTCGACCGAGCCGGTGGCGACGGACGCCAGGTGCTCACCTCGCTCGAGGTCGCGGTCGCGCTCGCGTCGCCCGGTGTGGTCGACGTCGCACACGTCGAGGCGGCACTCGGCACGTCGGCGCTGCGCTACGGGCGTGACGACCATTACGACGTGATCAGTGCGTTCATCAAGTCGATGCGCGGTTCCGATCCGGATGCGGCCGTCTACTGGTTGGCGCGGATGCTCGAGGCGGGCGAGGACGCCCGGTTCATCGCCAGGCGGATGGTGATCTTCGCCAGTGAGGACGTCGGGATGGCCGATCCTCAGGCGTTACTCGTCGCGGTTGCGGCAGCGCATGCGGTCGAGCACGTCGGGCTGCCGGAGGCGCAACTGAACCTCGCTCAGGCCGTGGTGCACCTGGCGACATCGCCGAAGAGCAACCGCTCGGCACTCGCGATCTGGAACGCGAGGGAGGCGGTCCGGGACGGCGCGACCGGCGAGGTGCCGGCCCACCTGCGCGGCACAGGTTATTCGGGGGCGGCATCGATCGGTCACGGGGCGGGGTACGAGTACCCTCATGATCACGATGGTGGTTGGGTGGCCCAGCAGTACCTTCCCGACGAGCTGACGGGCCGCCGCTGGTACCAACCGAGTGAGCACGGGCACGAGCAGGAGATCGCACGCCGCATGGATGAGCACCCGTCATGAGCGCCGGAGAACTGGTCGTCGTCCTGGCCGCTGTGCTGTGCGCGCTCGGATTCGCCGCCCTGGTCGTGGTGCTCGTCAGGGTGCTCGACACGTTGCGAGTGCTGCGCCACGACCTCGCGTCCTTGCGCGACGAGACACGGCCGTTGCTCGATGCGCTCCGGTCGTCGACCGCCGAGGCGCGCGAGGCGGTGAACGAGGCGCGCACCGACCTCGATCGCTTCGATCGAGTGCTCGGGTCGGCGGAGGCGATCAGCGAAGCCATCTCGGGATCGGGTCGGGTGGCCCGCACCGCGTTCTCCGCGCCCGTCATCAAGGCGGCCGGCGTCGCCACCGGCACGTCGCGGGCGCTGCGCCGTCTGCGCCGGACGACTCCCGGTGCCGAGGTGGTCCACGTGACCGAGCCACGTCGCGGGAGGCGTCGAGCATGATGAAGCGAGTGACATGAAGCGAGTGACATGGTTCATCGGAGGCGTCGCGACCGGAGCCGCCGGCGTCGGCTACGCGAAGCGCACGGTGAAGCGCACCGTCAAGCGGACCGCGACACAGCTGGCGCCGTCGAACGTCGCCAGAGGCGCACTCCGCAAGGTGCGCGAGAAGGGTCGAGACGTCGGCGACGCGGTGCGCGAAGGCCGCGACGCGATGCGCACCCGCGAGCGCGAGCTGCGGGCACACCGCGACGGCCGGGTCGAGACGCTCGACGACCAACTCGGTCCTGACGATCAGTTGCTCGTCGACGGCCAACCGGTCGAGACCGCACGGGTCATCGTGCTACGCCGCGCCAAGTGAGGTGACCCAAATGAGGTGGCCCAGATGAGAGACGCCGTGAAACACCACAGCGCGCTCGTCGAGGATCTCCGCGCCGCGCTCTCGCCGGAGCGGGTGCGCGATGGTGCGACCGAGCTGTCGCTCTACCGCCGCGACGCGTCGAACATGGAGGGAACCACGTCGGTGGTGTGCCTCGCGACGTCGACGGCTGACGTGCAAGCGTGCGTACTCTCCGCGAATCGCCACGGGGTGCCGTTCGTCGCCCGTGGATCCGGCACGGGCCTGGCCGGAGGGGCTGTACCGCTCGACGGCGCGGTGGTCATCGCCATGACGCGCATGAACGACGTCCTCTCGGTCGATCCGGCCAACCGTCACGCCTGGGTGGAGCCGGGGGTCCTGAACCTCGACCTGTCGCGCCACGTCGATGCTCACGGGCTCCACTTCGCGCCCGACCCGAGCAGCCAGCAGACGTGTTCGATCGGCGGCAACGTGGCCAACAATGCCGGCGGTCCGCATTGTCTCGCCGAAGGGGTCACCGCCTCGCACGTGTTGGGGATGGAGGTCGTGCTGCCCGACGGAAGCGTCACCATGCTCGGCGGTGAGGACCCGGAGCCGGACGGGTACGACCTGCGTGGAGTGTTCGTCGGCAGCGAGGGCATGTTCGGCGTCGCCACCAAGGTGTGCGTGAAGCTCACACCGAACCCGCCCACGGTGCAGACGCTGCTGATGGACTTCATGAGCGTCGAGGACGGTGCCGGGACCGTCAGCGACATCATCGCGGCCGGCATCGTCCCTGCCGCGGTCGAGATGATGGACCAGTTGTGCCTCGGAGCCGTCGAGGCGTACATCCATGCCGGCCTGCCGGTCGACGCCGCGGCAGCACTGCTGGTCGAGGTGGTCGGTTTACCGCATGGCGTCGATGCCGACGTCGCCAGGATCGAGGAGCTCGCCCGGCATCGCAACGTGCGGACCGTGCGCATCGCAGCCGACGACGCAGAGCGGGCCCTGCTCTGGAAGGGGCGCAAGTCGGCGTTCGGCGCGATCGCCCGCATCAAGCCCAACTACTACCTCCACGACACCGTCGTCCCGCGCTCGAAGCTGCCGGCGGTGCTGAACACCGTCTACGAGATCGCCCGTCGCCACGATCTGCTCGTCCTCAACGTGTTCCACGCCGGCGACGGCAACCTCCACCCGCTCCTGGTGTTCGACAAGCGCGAGCCGGGGGTGATGGAGCGCGTCCATGCCGCCGGCGCCGAGATCGTGAAGGCCTCGGTCGAGGCGGGCGGTGTGCTGAGCGGTGAGCACGGCATCGGGCTCGAAAAGCGCGACATGATGCCGCTCATGTTCGCCCCGGTCGATCTCGCCGCCCAGCAGTCGTTGCGGTCGGCCTTCGACCCTCATCGCCGGGCGAATCCCGGCAAGGTGTTGCCGAGCCCGGCGACGTGCGCCGACGTGCAGGCCGTGCCAGAGGGTGCATGGATCTGACCGAGTTCGCCGAGGAGATCGGCGACACTGGACCCGTCACGATCGCCGGGCTGGCGACGCGCGGCGGACCGGTCGATGGGGTGCGGCCGGTGATGGCCCCGGTCGGGATCGAGTCGATCCAGGCCGACGAGATGACGGTCTGCTGCGGCGCCGGTACTCCTGTCGCCGAGATCGACGACGCGCTGGCGGCATACGGGCAATGCGTCGCGGTCCCGCCGACCGGAACGATCGGTGGGGCCCTTGCCGTCGGCCAGAGCGGGATCCGCCGTCTCGGGTACGGACCCGTCCGAGACGTGTTGCTCCAGGCGCGATACGTCTCGGCCGGGGGAGAGATCGTCAAGGCGGGCGGGCCGACGGTGAAGAACGTGAGCGGCTTCGACCTGTGCCGCCTCCTCGTCGGATCGCACGGAACGCTCGGATTCCTCGGTGATGTGATCATGCGGACCCGTCCACGCGCGTCGTACGAGCAGTGGTTCACGACGACCGACGACCCGTGGGCGATCATGCGCGCGCTCTACCGACCGACGTCGGTGCTCTGGGACGGCTCGACGACGTGGGTGCTGCTCGAGGGTGACGCCCGCGATGTCGCCGATCAGGCCGCCGCGGCGTCGCTCGTCGCCAGCGACGCACCCGTGGAGCTGCCGACCGGTGGGCGGTGGTCGATGCGACCGGCCGACCTGGCCTCGCTGCCGGGCACCGGCCGGTTCGTGGCCGAGATCGGGGTGGGGATCGTCCACCACGAACTGCCCGCGCCGGTGCACCGCGCCGATGACGCCGTCGTCGAGTTGCACCTCAGGATCAAGGAGCAGTTCGACCCGACCGGTCGCCTGAACCCCGGCGTGACGGTGTTGCGTGGTGCACGCTGACCGTCCGTACGTCGACACGCCGCCCGGTCCCCACGAGGCGACGCTGGAAGCGGCCGACGCCGCCGCGTCCGTGCTCGGGCTGCCCGCGCCGGAGGCGTTGCGCTCCGGCATGAACGCGCTGTTCACGTGTGGCAACGTCATCTTGCGCGTCGGTCGTACGAACGCGCCCGCCGCGGTGTCCCTGGCGCTCGCGCACCACCTCCTCGGCGCCGGGATCCCGGTACCCGAGCCGGCATCTGACCAGGTGGTCGTCGTCGGCGATTTGAGCGTGACCGCATGGCGCCGGATCGAGCCGACGGGTGACCCCGTGGATTGGGAGGCCGTTGGCCGGTCGGTGGCCTGCCTTCACGAGCTCGGGCCGCTGACGCTCCCCGCAGCCGTGCCGCTGCCGTTCCCGACCTCGTTCCCGTGGTGGCGGTTCGACGACCTGTTGAACGACGCCCGGCCGGAGCTCGACGCGGAGGCGTTCGTCGGCCTGGAGGCGGCGATCGAACGCCGTCGTGGGTGGTTCGACCCGGATCGCCTCGCGCTCGTCGTGTGCCACGGTGACGTGCACCCCGGCAACGTGATGATGTCGGCCGACGGCGTCGTGCTGCTCGATTGGGATCTGATCTGCCTCGGCCCGCGCGGATGGGACCACGCACCGATGATGACGTGGACCGCACGATGGGGCGGGCGGCCCGGAGAGTACGAGGCGTTCGCTGCCGGCTACGGCAGGTCGATGCGCGGCGACGGTCAGGCCGAGGCGATCGCCGAGTTGCGCCTGGTCGCGGCGACGCTGATGAGGGTGCTGGCCGGTCGTCACGATCCGGCGGCGAGGGCGGAGGCCGCCCGGCGCCTGCAGTACTGGCGTGGCGAGCCGGACGCTCCGCAATGGACGCCCCAGTGAGGATGCGTACCATGGCGGGCGCGATGGATCTGGGACTCGACGACGACGAGCTCTCGACCTGCGTCGCCTGTGGTCTGTGCCTCCCGCACTGCCCGACGTTCCGCGCCACCGGCGAGGAAGGTCTGTCGCCGCGGGGCCGGATCGATGCGATGCGCGCCGTGCAGTGGCGCGGCGCCGAGGCGGATGCCGAGTTCGTGCACTTCATGGAGACGTGCGTGCAATGCCGGGGCTGCGAGCCCGCGTGCCCGAGCGGTGTGCCGTTCGGGCGGCTCATGGAACACACCCGAACAGCGCTCGCCGACGCGCGGACCATCACCCCTCGGTGGCAGCGGATCGCGTTCTCGGCGCTCGGCCACCACCGCCTCCTGCTGGTCGGATCGACGCTCCTGGCGCTCGCCCAACGGGTCCGCCTGGTGCCGGCCCGACTCGGTCTGGCGCGGCTCGCGGTCCGCCGCGGCAGGCGGCCGAGCGACACGGGTACCGACGTGTGGTTGTTCACCGGCTGCGTGATGGACGCCTGGCAGCGCGAGACCCACCGCGCCACCGCCGAGGTGATGACCGCAGTCGGTGTGACGTATGCTGTTCCGCGGCATGGAGGCGACTGCTGCGGCGCGCTGCACGTGCACGCCGGGCTGGACGACTCGGCGCGCCGGCTGGCGACGCGGGTGATCGCGTCGATGCCCGGTGACGCACCGATCGTCGTCAACTCGGCGGGATGCGGTGCGGCGCTCAAGGACTACGGTCACCTGCTCGCCACCGACGAAGCGGCCGCGTTCTCCCTTCGTGTGCTCGACGTCCACGAGTGGCTCGTGCCGAGGCTCGACAGGCTCGCGATCACCCGCCGAAACGGGCGCGTCATCGTCCAGGATCCGTGTCACCTGCGCCACGTCCAGCGTGCCCATCTGCCCGTTCGCGAGGTGCTCGCCCGGGTGGCCGAGGTGGTCGAGCTCGACGACGAGGGCCTGTGCTGTGGCGCCGGTGGGGCGTACTCCGCCCTGGAGCCGGAGCTGGCGGCCACGATCCGCACGCGAAAGCTGGGCGCCATCCGCCGCGCCGAGCAACGTTCGGGAGCGACGGTCGTGGCCAGCGCCAACCCGGGATGCGCGATGCACCTCGGCGCGGCGGGCGTGACGGTGCGCCACCCGATCGACCTCGTGGCCGAGGCGATTCGATGAGGTTGTGTCGGTGAGGTTTCGGTCGGTGGGGTTCGCTCGATGAGGTGTGGTCGGTGAACCGCTTCGAGGAACTTGCCGAGCGGCTCGACGGCATCGTCGCCGAGCTCGACGAGCTCGCCGTCGACTCGCTCAGCGAGGCGGTGCACGCGGGAGCTACGACACGACCGGACGCCGACAAGCAGCTGGTGCAGGCGAGGCGTGCGGTCGAGAAGGCCGCCCACGTGCTACGCCGGATCACCGCTCCGTGAGCGCGTATCCGTTGAGCACGTCGATCAGCGCCCGCAGGTCGCCGTAGCCGTGCTTGGCGAAGTTGAACGCGATCCGGTCGAACTCGAGCCGATCGTTCTGTCGGCGCTCGATCGAGAACGGCTCGACACGGTGGATGTCACCGTCCGCGACGAGGTGACCGAACCGTTCGTTGAGCTCGGCCAGCTGGACATCGGTCGGAGCGTGCCGTAGCCGGATCAGCAGGTTGTCGCCGACGTAGCGGATCGAGTCGAAGCTCGCGTAGAACCGCTCGATCTCCTCCACGGCCTCTTCGCACGAGTTGGTGATGCGGTAGAGCGTCGTATCACCAGGGGCGACGAGACCACGGGTGACGAGCTCGTGCTCGACGAACTCGTGGACCCGCTCCCAGTACTCGTCGCCCGGCGTATCGAGGAAGACGATCGGTACCGGCATGCCCTTTCCGGTCTGGGTCAGGGTCAGCAGCTCGAACGTCTCGTCGAGCGTGCCGAAGCCGCCTGGCAGGCAGACGAACGCCCGGCTCTCCTTCACGAGCATCAG
>DASUEW010000184.1:0-8803 GCA_036274875.1 Ilumatobacteraceae bacterium | reverse complement strand
CATGGATGACAACGGTTACCTGATCACCAAGCCCGGTTCGTCGTACACCAACATCGAGGGCGTATTCGCGTGCGGTGACGTGCAGGACCATACGTACCGGCAGGCGATCACCGCCGCCGGATCCGGGTGCATGGCGGCGATCGACGCCGAGCGGTGGCTCGAGGCCAACGTGCACTCGCACGTCTGACCGTAATCGCGTTCCCCGGCCGCATCTCGTCCACGGTTCTGTCTGCTTCGTTCGTCGCCTGGCTGCGTATGGAGCAGACGGTTCGATGGGAAAAGCCGACCAGATCAGTGGGAATAGCCGACCCGGCCGTAGTTGTTGACATCGGTACACTGCAATCGCTCATACGAGAGGACCCTCCATGGCCAATGGCATCGTGAATCTGTCCACCGCAACCTTCGACGAGACCGTCAATGGTGGCGACGCGCCCATCGTCGTCGACTTTTGGGCCGAGTGGTGCGGGCCGTGCAAGATGATCACTCCGGTGCTCGAAGAGATCGCCAGTGAGTTGGGCGATCAGGTCACGATCGCCAAGCTCAACGTCGACGACAACCCAGAGGTGGCGATGCGGTTCAATGTGATGAGCATCCCGACCCTGCTCGTGTTCCAGGGCGGCGAGGTGCGCAAGCGACTCGTCGGCGCCAAGGGCAAGAGCCAGCTAATGCAGGAGCTCGACGAATTTCTCGCTACCTCCCGCTGACCCCCGGTCAGCGCGGCGAAGCCATCCGCGACCTGCAGCGCCGCCTCGGTGCTGCAGGGTTCCCGCCAGACGGAGCCGAAGCGGGGGTGTTCGGCACGTCGACCGAGCGCGCCCTCGCCGAGTTCCAGGGCGGCCGTGGCCTGCACGTCCACGGGCGTTGCGACGAGTCCACATGGACCGCCCTGGTCGAGGCGTCGTACCGGCTCGGCGACCGGATCCTCGTGCTCTCGGCGCCCAACATGCGCGGTGACGATGTCGCCGACCTGCAGTCCGTGCTCGCCAGGCTCGGCTTCGACAGTGGCCGTGTCGACGGGATCCTGGGACCGAGGACGACGGGCGCCCTGGAGGACTTCCAACGCAACTGCGGGCTCACGCCCGACGGGATCTGCGGCCCAGAAACGGTTCGAGCGCTCGACGTGCTCGGCCGCCAGAGCGGCTCGGGCCCCGGCGTCGCCACGCTCCGCGAGTTCGAGGCGCTGTCGCGATCGTGCCGGCGACTCGGTGACATCCGAGTGGTCATCGGCCAGTTCGGTGGGATGAGCGCGCTCACCCGCCAGGTGACCCATGCGTTGCGCCAGCGTGGGGCGACCGTCACCGCGACCGATGAACCCGACGCACCGGCGCAGGCGGCCACCGCCAACCGATTCGCGGCCACGGTGTACGTCGGCTTCGAGGCCCGGGCCGAGACGATGGCCACGGTCTGCTACTACGCGGTGCCCACATTCGAGTCCGCCGGCGGACGCTCGCTCGCGACGCGACTCGTACAGATGTTCGATCGTATGGTTCCGGGTATCCCCCTCGAGGCGCACGGCATGCGCTTGCCCGTCCTGCGCGAGACGCGGATGCCGGCGGTGCTGTGCGCGATCGGACCGGTTCAGAGCGTCCTCGACCACGCCCCGCGAGTTGCCGCCGCCGTCGTCGAGGCCCTCGAGAGCTGGGCCGACGCGCCGTTCATATGACCGGTCGGCCGTTGATGTGACCGGTCGGCGAAGGCGCCTCCGGCGCCCGCCTCCCGAACCCGTGCTTCACCTCTGATGTGACCGGTCGGCGAAGGCGCCTCCGGCGCCCGCCTCCCGAACCCGTGCTTCACCTCTGAACGACGCGGTCCGGGCACCGGCGAACGCGCGCGCGGGAAGCGTTCGAGCCTTGGACCGGAGTGGCACCGCATTTCGAAGAGCCTCACCGTCTCGATGAGGGCTATGGCCTGTCGAATAACGATGTGATCTTGGGGCTGTTGATCCCTACTTCAAACGTTCATCCACAGGGTTCTGCACACCTGTGCGTAACCCTCACGCGTAGCTTCAATCGGGGTCGCTGGTGATCTGGCGGTAGATCCGCTCGAGATCCTCGAGATCGGCGAACTCGATCGTCACCTTGCCGCGTTTGGTGCCCATGTGCACGGCGACTCGCGTGTCGAGGTAGCCGGCGAGCAGCTCTTCGAGCTCGAGCAGACCTGGCGGGCGCAACCTCGTCGTCGGCGTCAACCCCGCGCCGTCGATCGGGGCGGTCCCCGGACGCGGGCCTTCGGTCGGCGCGGGTCCGGCCGGCGGTGGCACCCCGCCGAGGCGGACCGCCTCCTCGACGGTCCGAACCGTCCAGCCCTCCTTCACGATCAGGTGGGCGAGCTCCTCCTGCAGCACGCGGTCGGGGGTTCCCAACAACGCTCGGGCGTGGCCGGCCGACAGCTTTCCGTCGGCAAGGTAGTGCTGCACCGCCGGCGGCAACCCGAGCAGCCGCAACGTGTTGCTGACCGCCGAGCGGCTCTTGCCGATCCGATCGGCGACCTGCTCGTGGGTGAGGCCGAAGTCCTCGATCAGCTGCTGGAATGCCGCCGCCTCCTCCAACGGAGTCAAGTCCTGGCGGTGGAGGTTCTCCACCAGCGCCTTTTCGACCGAGCTGAGATCGTCGTCGCCGGACCTCACGATCGCCGGGATCGTCGCCAGCCCGGCCCTGCCGGCAGCCCGCCATCGACGCTCGCCGGCGATCAGCTCGAAGCTCGCTTGCCCGGCGACGGCGCGCACCAGGATCGGCTGCAACACACCGATCTGGGCGATCGACGACGCCAGTTCGATCAGTGATTCCTCGTCGAAATGAACCCGCGGTTGGTGCGGGTTCGGGCTGATCTGCGCCACCGGGATCTCGGTGTAGTAGGGCCGAGCCGAACCGTCAGCCGTCGATTCACCGACGGGCGCCGGCGGGATCAGCGAGCTGAGTCCTTTGCCGAGACCGCTACGCCGCGCCATCGTGGAGCTCCTTGGCGACATCGCGGTAGGCGATCGCCCCCCGTGACTTCGAATCGAAGGTGATGATCGGTTGGCCGAACGAGGGCGCCTCGGAGAGCCGAACGTTGCGCGGTACGACCGCCTGCACGACCTTGTCGCCGAAGTGGGCACGCACCTCGTCGACCACCTGATCAGCGAGCTTGGTGCGAGCGTCGTACATGACACAAACGATGGTCGACACCTCGAGCGTCGGGTTCAGGTTGCGCCGCACGAGATCGACGTTGCGCAGCAGCTGACCGAGGCCCTCGAGTGCGTAGTACTCGCACTGGATCGGTACGAGCACCTCGGACGCGGCGGCGAGTCCGTTGACCGTGAGGAGACCGAGCGTGGGTGGGCAGTCGATCAGGATGTAGTCGTAGTCGCCGAGCACGGCCTCGAGCGCCCTTCGCAAGCGTGTCTCGCGGCTGAACGTGGACACCAGTTCGATCTCGGCGCCGGCAAGATCGAGGCTCGCCGGCGCCACGAAGAGGTGCTTGACGTCGGTGGGCTCGATCACGTTCTCGAGCGGTACGTCATGCATCAAGACGTGGTACATCGAGCTCTCCAGACCACGATTCTCGATGCCGAGGCCGGTGGACGCATTGCCCTGGGGATCGAGATCGATGATCAATGTGCGCAGGCCGAGCTCGGCGAGACAGGCGCCGACGTTGATCGCGGTGGTCGTCTTGCCAACCCCACCTTTCTGGTTGGCGACGGCGATCACCCGGGGCAGCGATCGCCCGCTGGCGGGCGCGGCTGACTCGGACTCGGCTTCCATGATTTGCACAGCCTCGTCGGTTGGACCGTCGCGAATCAAGGACTCTCGACGTCCGAACCAACCGCGATGACCCACACGAGAATTGTTCCACGTGGAACACGACGAACCGCGGACCGGTTACTCGACGCGCGTCCGCAGGGCCGCGGCGTGGTGTTTCACGTGAAACATGGGGGGCCGTTCCCCCAGGTCAAATCCGTATTCAGCTCACGGGGCCCGAGTGAAGACGGCGACGGCACCGACACGCCGGCGCGCCAGCCCGAGCGCATCGAGCTCGTCCGGCGACCAGCGGTCACCTTCCGGCGGTTCACTGATCAGGATCCGGCCCTCGGGGCGAATGAGACGCGCGGCCGCTCGAAGCGTCTGTGTTGGTGGGCCGAAACCGCGCGCCGTCACGGCGTCGAACCGGTCGCCGGCGATGATCAGCGCATTGGCGTCACAGCACCGCACCGTCACCCGCTCGCGCAACCCGAGCGCCGCCACCGCCCGCTCGAGGAAATCGGTGCACTTCTGGCGTCGATCGACGAGCGTCACTGCCAGATCGGGACGGTCGTGGGCCACGACCAGTCCCGGGACGCCTCCCCCACTGCCGATGTCGACCACCGTCGAGCGCCGCGGCGACGTACTCGCCGACAGCCCGGCGCCGGTCGGTGTCGCACCCACCTCGGCCAGCGCCCTCACGAACTCCCGGGCGTGCTCCACGACCTCTTCGACCGGGCGCGCCCCGAGCAGGCCCCACCGTTGAGCGCTGCGCAGGGTCGCCAACAAGTCGGTGGAGGAGCCCCGGGCGCCGCCGCCGACGTTCAGGACGGTGTCACGACGACACGACGGGTCGGGTCATCGCCTTCGGAATGGCTCCCCACTCCGTCGATGGTGGCGAGCACGTCGTGGATGATCTTGCGGTCGGCCGACGGCATCGGTTCGAGGGCGAGGGCGGTCCCCGTCTCGGCGACTTGGGCGGCCACGGTGCGTGCGAAACGCTCCAGCGCGGCGCGCCGACGCTCGCGGTAGCCGGCAACGTCGACGCGCAAGCGCGTCTCGTGATCGCCGAGCCGGCGTTGGGCGGCGACGCGGGCGAGGTCTTGAACCGCAGCGAGCGTGCGGCCACCGGGACCGATCAGCAGGCCGAGATCGTCGCCGGTCACCGATACCTCGAACTCGCTGTCGACGGACGCGAGCTCGGTGGTACCAGCCAGGCCGAAAGCATCGACCAGCCCCTCGACGAACGCAACCGCGGCGGCCCCAACGGCTGCCGGGTCGACGGGCGGCTCCTGGGGCGCGTCCGACCCGTCCGGTCGGCGACCACCTCCTTCGCCCCGAGGGCCACGCGGCCGATCGGAGCGCTCACGCGGCGCCCGGTCGCGTGCCTGCTCGGGACGCCGAGCCGGCCGTGTTCCGGCCCGTGGCGGCGAGCTGGAATCCCGCACGTCGCCGGTCGCGACCCCGTTCGTCTCGCCGCGGCTCGCTTCGCGAGTGTCGTTGCGGGTCGCGGATCGTTCGCCGCGGCCGCGCTTGCGGTCCTGCTTGGGACGCGCCTCGGTCGGACGGATCCGCGCCCGAACCCGGGCCTCGCCGCGGATCAGGCCGAACAGTCCGTTGCGTGGTTCTTCGAGGATCTCGAACTCGGCGTCGTCGTCGGCGACCCCGAGCCGATCGAGGGCGGTCTCTTTGGCCTCGGCGACCGTCTTGCCCGTCGTCTCCACCCATTCCATGTGTGCTCCGATCGTAGTGAGGTCAACGCTTCTTGCGGCTCTTGGGACGATTGCCACCCGGCCGCGACGCCGCGGTTCGGTTGGTGGGCGTCGGCCGGCTCTTGGGCGGCGTCGTCCGTCGGGTGCCACCCGGCCGCTCTGGTCCGGCGCGGTCGTCCTTCGCCTTGCCGCTCGCCTGTTTGTCGTTCGACGACTGCTTGGTGGCGCCCTTCGCCCCTGCCGCGCCCTTCGATTTCGTGTCCGCCAGGTCACGTCGGGCCTGGGACAACATCCCACCTCCACCGCCATCTTGTCTGGCGATCTCGCGGGCGCGCTCTCCCGCCCGCTGCGCCTGGCGGCCGAGCGCCTCGTCGTGGCCGTAGAAGCGCTTGGTGATGTAGACCTGCTGCAGGATCCGCAGCACCGACTGCACGATGTAGTACACGACCAGACCGAGCAGGAAGAAGATCTGGAAGATGGCGAAGAAGACCGGCAGGTACTGCATCAGCTTCTGCTGGCCTGGTGACATCGTCGGGCTCACCGCGGCGCGTGCCGCGACCATCCGTTGCTGGAAGAAGTACAGGGCGCCGAGCACGACCACGAGCAGCGCGTAGACGAGACCGCGGGCGAAGCTCTCGCCGAGGGCCTCGGCGGGCGACAGCGCCAAGTCGAGTCCGAACGAGTTCATCTCGGTCTTGCGGACCAGCGACTGGAACAGCTCCGAGTCGCTGGCGAGATAGCGGGGGAGGAAGCCCACCCGTTCGGGGTCGGGAGCTCGGCCGGCGCGAAGAACCGCTTCCGCGACGAGCCGGTTCGGCCCACCCGGCTCGTACGTCAGGCCGTGCAGGATCCGGAACATGATGATGAACACCGGCATCTGGGCGACCAACGGCAGACACGACGCCATCGGGTTGACCTTGTGCTCCTGGTAGAGCTTCATCATCTCTTCGTTGAGCTTCTGGCGGTCGCCGCGGTGCTCGGCCTGGAGTTTGCGCATCTCCGGCGCCAGGCGCTGCATCTCGAGCATGCCCTTGGTGCTCTTCAAGTTGAGCGGCGTGACGAGGATCATCACCAGGACCGCGATCAGGGCGATCGCCGCCCAGTAGCTGTGGGTGAAGGTGTAGAACCAGTCGAGCACCCACGCGGGGACTTCGAACACACCAGCGATCATCGGATCAGGCTTTCTGACGGGGGGTGACGTCGGGGACCGGGTCGAAGCCCGACGGACCGAGCGGGCGGCAGCGGGCGAGGCGACGCACCGTCAGCAGGAGTCCACGGCGCGTCCCGTGGAGCTCGAGCGCCTCGTGGGCGTAGCTCGAACACGTCGGGTAGAAGCGGCACGGCGATGGCCGTCCCTCGAACGCACGCTGATACCAGCCGATCGCGGCCATCAGCCGCGCCTGCCAGCGAGTGGAGGCGGTCGGCTCGACGGGAATCACGACCCGCGTCACTTGCATTCGGCGAGTCGATCGAGCAGGAGCGTCAACTCCACCCGCAGTTGATCGAACGTCAGTTCGGCTGCGCCGGGACGTGCCCCGATCAGCAGGAAGCCGGATGGCAACGGATCGGTACGCTCGCGCGTCGCGAGCAACGCCCGCAGCCTGCGCCGGAACCGGTTGCGCGCGACCGCCGAGCCGAACGCGCGACCGATCGCGAACGCCGTGCGCGACGGCGTGATCATCGGGTCGGACAAGAAGTTGCACCACAACGACGTGCTGTGGATCCGCGTACCGTCACGACGGAGGCGCTCGAACGCATCGCGCTCGCGGATCCGGTTCGTCAAGCCGACAGGCGAGCGCGGCCCTTGGCGCGCCGGTTCTTGAGCACGGCGCGTCCGGCGCGGGTGCTCATTCGGGCGCGAAAGCCGTGCTTGCGGGCACGACGGCGGTTGTTGGGCTGGAACGTACGCTTCAAACGCCGACCTCCTCGACGGCCTGGTCACCATGACCAGGCGGGCTGGCCAGGGGCGCTGACCAGGCTCGACCAGGGTGCGCACTGCCGCGCACCCGACCGCTCAAGGCTAGGGGCGCCACGGTCCGCCTGGCAACCAGGGACATTGCGAGCCCTCTCCGGAGGCGTGCTACGGTCGTCCGCCTTACCCGGCTCACCGTTGTCCACAGTTGTGGACAACGGTGTGGACGTCCTTCACGCTGGTCGAACGCACCAAAGCATCCGTTGCCGCATGCATCGACGAACCGTGAACGGAACGCAATCGGATCGAAACGCGAAGGCGCGTCAAACAGCAAGGCTCCGGAGGTGCATGTTGATCGACGAAGAGGAGGTGTGGACCGCCGTTGCCCAACTCCTGCGTGCTCAGCTCACCGAATCGGTGTGGTTCTCGACGTTCCAGGACGTGGTACCCGTCGTGTCCGACGGAACGGCGCTCGTCGTCCAGGTACCGAGCACCCTCGCCCGTGACCGGATCCTCAACCGGTACCTGGCGATCGTGACCGCGGCGATGGAGGAGATCGGGATCGGTGGCCGTCGCTTCGACGTCCAGATCGGCCCGGGAGAGTCGGGGGCCGATCTGTCGTTCGACGAGCTGTTGACCGATCCGTCGGTGTACTCCGCCGAGAACGGCAACGGGCGGAGGTCGACCGACGGGTTCTCGAGTGACGCCGCGCTCGACGAAGCCGGCCTGAACCCCCGTTACACGTTCGAGACGTTCGTGAAGGGAGCGTCGAACCAGTTTCCTCTCGCTGCCGCGCTGCGCGTCGCCGAGACGCCGGCCCGCTCGTACAACCCGTTGTTCATCTACGGCTCGGCCGGGCTCGGCAAGACTCACCTGCTCCACGCGATCGGCCACTACGTGCACCACAACTACCAACACCACGAGGTGCGCTACGTCTCGACCGAGACGTTCATGAACGAGTACGTCGACGCCATCCGCTCCAACTCGATGGCCGGCCTGCGTCGCCGTTACCGCGACGTCGACGTGCTGCTGATCGACGACGTGCAATTCCTCGAGGGCAAAGAGGGCCTCCAGGAGGAGTTCTTCCACACGTTCAACGCGCTGCACGACAGCGGCAAGCAGATCGTCATCTCCTCCGACCGTCCGCCGAAGGAGATCGCCACCCTGGAGGACCGGCTCCGGTCGCGGTTCGAGATGGGCCTGATCACCGACATCCAGCCACCCGATCTCGAAACCCGCCTCGCCATCTTGCGCAACAAGTCCGAGCGCGACCAGGTCCCAGTGCCGGCCGAGACGCTCGAGTTCATCGCCAGCCACATCAGCACCAACATCCGTGAGCTCGAAGGTGCGTTGATCAGAGTCACCGCCTACGCCAGCCTCAATCACGTTCCCATCAGCACGCATCTCGCCGAACAACTCCTGAGCGACCTGATGAGCGACACGTACGTCAAACCACGCAC
>DASUEW010000183.1:0-5846 GCA_036274875.1 Ilumatobacteraceae bacterium | reverse complement strand
CCACTGGCCAACGCGGTGACAGGCCACCGATCGACGTTGCACGTGCTGACGCGTTGATCACGGCATGGCCGTCTGGTCCACCGAGCGCCTCGATGGCGGAGATGTTGCGCACGCTGGAGGTCACGATCAACCGACGTCTCGACGGGGTGCTGCACGGCAATCACCAGGGCCTGACGCCGGGGCACGGCTCCGAACCGGGCGAGGCGCGGGTCTACCAACCGGGCGACGACGTGCGCCGGATCGACTGGAACGTGACCGCCCGCACCCAGCAGACCCACATCCGTGAGCTGATCGCCGACCGCGACCTCGAGGCGTGGCTCGTGGTCGACGCTTCGGCGGCGATGCGCTTCGGCACCGAGCACAACCAGAAGGCCCAGATCGCGTTGGCCGCGGCCGCGGCCGTCGGGTTCCTCACCGCCCGTAACCAGAACCGCCTCGGCGCGATCCTGGTCGCCGGGCCCGACCTGCACACGATCCCGCCGCGTGGCGGGCGCACTCAGGTCCAGGCGATCCTGTCGAAGATCGCCGCACCGGCGCCGTCCGAGGGGCGCGGACGAGCCGACCTCGCCGGTGCGATCGATCGGGTCGGCGCGGTCTCCAAGCGTCGCGGGTTCGTCGCCGTGATCGCCGATTTCGTGGGATCGGCGTGGGTCGACCCGCTGGCGCGACTCGGGTTGCGACATGACCTGCTGGCGATCATGGTGTCGGACCCGCGCGAGTTCGACATCCCCCCGATCGGGCTCGTCGAGATGGTCGACCCGGCGACCGGCTCGGCCCGCGAGGTGCGCGTCACGGCATCGGTTCAGCGCCGCTTCGCCGACCTCGCGTCGAAACGGGCCGACGAACGGCGGAGCGGCCTGCGGCGTGCCGGGTGTGAGCTGATCGAGTTGTCGACCGGCGACGACTGGCTGGGCGCCATCGTGTCGCACGTCCATCGCCGGCGCCGCCAGGCCGTCCGCGGGGACACGTTGCGCCGATGACGTCGGACTTCCTCGCGCCGGGCCGGTTGTGGCTCCTGCTCGCGATCCCCCTGCTCGCGATCGCGTACGTCGTGGTCCTGCGCTGGCGCCGCGTCGCACAAGTGCGGTTCACGCAGGTCGAGCTACTCGACGAGGTCGCCCCGCACCGGCCCGGCTGGCGGCGCCACCTCGTCGCCATCCTCCAGCTCACCGGGCTGGCGGTCGGCCTCGTCGCCATCGCCCGCCCGGTCGACCGCACGACCGAGCGCGAGCGCAGCCAGGGTCGCATCTTCGTGCTGTTCGACGTGTCGCTGTCGATGATGGCCACCGATGTCGATCCCGACCGTTTCACGGCCGCCCAGGAGGCGGCGCGCGACTTCGTCGACGAGGTCGATCCCGATGTCGAGGTCGGGCTGATCTCGTTCAGCGGCGTCGTCAACGTCGAGGTTGCGCCGACGCTCGATCGCGACGAGATGGAGCGCGGCATCGACGACTTGGAGCTCGCCGAGTCGACCGCCATCGGCGAAGCGCTGGCCACTGCCACCGAGCTGCTCGTGCGCGGTGTCGACGAGCCCGACGAGGGTGCGAACGAGTCCACCGACCCCGACGAGGAGCAGGCTCCGGGTGTGATCGTGCTGTTGAGCGACGGCGAGACGACCGTCGGGCGCGAGACCGCGGTCGGCGCCGACGAAGCGGTCGACGCCGGCGTGCCTGTCTTCACGATCGCGTTCGGCACCGAGGACGGCAGCATCAGCGACCCCGTCACAGGAGAGGTGGTGCCGGTGCCCGTGCGACCGGCGGATCTCGCCGACGTCGCCGAGCGCACCGGCGGCGCGGCGTTCGAGGCCGAGACGGGACGTGAGCTGGCCGACGCCTACGACCAGATCCGGGAGTCGCTCGGCGAGACCCTCGGAGAGGCGACCGAGACGATCACCGAGCTCACGTGGCGCTGGGCGCTGGCCTCCGTCGCGGTACTCGCCACCGCCTGGCTGCTCGCCCTGTGGTGGCTCCGCGGCATGGTCTGAACCCCCAAACACCCGACCTGTCTGCTTCACTTGATGCGGCCGACGAAGCGCCTGACGGCGCCGTCGTGCCGAACCGGGAGCTCACGTCAAAATCCGGTTGTTACTGTCTGCTTCAGATGCGGCCACGGGCCCAATGAAGCAGACAGAAGGGAGGTTCTCGGGGCTACTGGCTACTGGACGTCGGGGATGGTGGTGGTCGACGATGTCGACGGGGGCGGCGGGACCTGGGTCTCGTCGCCGGTGAGGGCGGCGAGCTCCTCGGTCACGAGCCGGACGACGAGATCGTCGAGCGAGAGCTCCTCGTAGTCGGTGGGATCGATGTCGGTGCTGCCGCCGGTCGCCGCGCCGCCTGCGCCGTAGGACAAGAACACGAACCGGGCGCCGGTCGCCTGGGCGAGCTGGCGGAAGACCGCCTCGGCCTGGTCGTCGCTCTCGGAGGAGGCGACCGGGAAGATCTTGATGCCGCGGGAGACGGCGTCGACGATCGAGGCCGGATACCCGCCGTCCTGCAACTGGCGACCGACCTGCGGCGGTGCGTCGGCGACGAGGAAGATCAGCTGGATCGTCGACGACGGGTCGCGCCAGGCGGGCGCCGCCAGACTCTCGGCGAGCCCCTCGTCGAGCGCCTCCGGGTAGTCGTCGCCACCGTCGGCGACGACGTCCGACAGTGCCGACCGGAACGCCTCGACGTCGCTGGTGAAGTCGAACGTCGACGTCACGAACGTGTCGTCGAGGTCGCGGTACAGCGTCATCGCGAAGCGGATGTCGGGTGTCGAGTCGAGCGACGACAGCCGCGCCGCGACCGAATCGATGCTGGTCTTGAGTTGGTCGATCTCGTCGCCCATCGACCCGGTCGCATCGAGGAGGAACAGCACGTCGACGGCGACCGGCGCGGTCGCGCCGCCGGCCGTGTCACTGGTCAACGTGGCGACACCGCCCGGCGCGGCGCTGACGGTCTGCGAGCCGAACGTGAAGTCGAAGCTCGTCGCGTCCGGCGTCCCGTACGCGGCCGGGTGGAACCTCGCCGTCCCGTCGGCGGTGGTGCGAACGACTGCGACGTCGTCCCCGGCGGTCGACACGATCACCTCTGCTCCCGCGACCGGCAATCCCGACGTTCCGGTGACCGACACGACGATCCGCCCGGACGGGTCGAAGTCACGCAGCGGGATCCCGATCGAGTGGATCCGCTCGAGGTACTCGAGGAAGCCGGCGAAGTCGGCGTTGTCGTCGACGCTGCCGGCCCGCAGCGGGCCTGCCTCGGACTCGGGTGGTGCGATGTCGTCGGACGGCGCCGCGGGCACCTCTGAAGCTGCGCCGCCTTCCGCAGCCGGGGCGCCGACCGATCGGTCCCCGCCACCCGATTCCTCCGCCTCCATCGACACCGCGCCGTCCGCAGCGCCTTCACCGTGCGACTCGTCGATCCACTCGGGCTCACCCTCGAGCCACCCCCGCCCGGCCTCGTCATCAGCCGGCACGGTCGGATCGCCGCCGGTCGGATCGGCCGGCACGGTCGGCCCGATGCCAGGCGGCACGCTGTCGGCGGAAGGGTCGGACGCGCTCCCACATGCCGACAGAGCGAGGCCGGAGAGCAGGGCGATGGTGAGGAGTGGGTGCCGCATGAACGTTGGACGTCGCCGCGACGTGGACGGTTCCCGGCCGTCAGCGATCCGGCGTCAGTCGATGAGGGACCGCAGCTGCTCGACGGCGCGGACCGGGTCGCCGCCGACCGGGTTGACCTGGAGGTGCGTCACCCCGGCCTCCTTGTAGGCGGCGATGCGTTCGCGGACGTAGCCCACCGGACCGACGAGGTTGGTCTTCTCGATCAGCTCGGCCGGCAACGCCTTCGCCGCTTCGTCCTTCTTGCCGTCGAGGTACAGGTCCTGTACCTCGATCGCCTCGTCGACATAGCCGTACTTCTGGGTGATCGTGTTGTAGAAGTTCTTGTCGCGAGCGCCCATGCCACCGACGTACAGCGCCATCATCGGCCGGGCGTGGTCGAGCACCCGAGCCTGGGCCTCGCCCGTCAGCTCCTCGCCGATCGCAACCATCCCGCCGGCCGAGATCTGCAGCTGACCGAGCGACGGGTCGCGCTTGGCGAGCCCGGCCTTGATCTCGTCGCCCCAGACGTCGTGGTACTTCTCGGGATCGAAGAACACCGGCAACCAGCCGTCGGCGTACTGCGCGGTGTTGGCGACACTGCGGCCCATCAGGCTCGCCCAGAAGATCGGGATGGTGTCGCGCACCGGGTGGTTGATGATCTTCAACGGCTTGCCGAGACCGGTGCCCTCGCCCTCGGGAAGCGGGATCGTCACCGTCGCGCCCTCGTACTCCACGCGTTCGCGGCGCAGGGTCATCCGGACGACATTGATGTAGTCGCGGATGCGTGGCATCGGCTTCTCGTACGGCACGCCGTGAAAGCCTTCGATCACCTGCGGGCCCGATGCGCCGAGGCCGAGGATGAACCGCCCCCCGCTCACGAAGTCGCACCCGGCAGCGGTCTGGGCCATGCACGAGGCCGTGCGCGAGTACACGTTGACGATGCCCGTGCCGATCTCGACCCGTTCGGTCTTGGCGGCGAGGTACCCGATCTGGCTGATCGCGTCGAAGCTGTAGGCCTCGGGGATCCACACGACGTCGAGCCCGGCCGCCTCGAGATCGGCCACGCGCCTGACGTCGGCGTGGAAGTCGCCCGAGTAGTTGATCATCATCGACAGCTTCATGGCGCGGGACGTTACGTCAGCCAGCCCCGCTGCAGAGATCCCGGCGCACCGCATCGGTTCAAGCCTGGCGTGTGTTCTCGCCAACCGGCTGCTTGCATGTTGACGTGCCCCAACACCTGAGCATCTCTCGACGCGCGCTCACCGCACGTTCCGCGTTCTTGACGACCGTCACCGTCGCCGCCGCGATCGTCACCGTCGGTCCAGCCATGGTCACTGCCGCGCCGCTCAATGAGCAGGTGGAGTCGTCGCCGGCCCCGACCAGCATGTACGCCTCATCCGGCTCGTTCCGCCTCGCCGACACGCGGTTGGCCAACTGCGGCTGCACGATGCCCGACGCCTTCACGATGCGGGTCGATGTGGCCGGACGGTTCGGCATCGCCGACGACATCACCGCCGCTGTCGTCACAGTCACGGCGACGAACATCACCGCCGACACGTTCCTGACCGCCTATCCGGCTGGGCAATCGGTTCCGAACACGTCGATCGTCAACCCGCGGCGCAACCGCGACGTCGGCAACACGGCGATCGTCCCGGTCGGCCTCGACGGCGCGATCGACATCCGCAGCACGATCGCCATCACGTCCGCGATCGACGTCGTCGTCGACGTCACCGGTTTCTTCGTCCCGGCCACGTCGTCGACGCAAGGCCGATTCATGCCGGTCACGCCCGAACGGATCCTCGACACCCGCCGGCCGGGCTCGCCGACCGGCCGGCTCACACCGGGCGGCCACGTCGATGTGCCCCGGCCGGCCGGTGTGCCCCACGACTCGCTCGGGCTCGTCCTCAACGTCACCAGCGTCGACGCGACCGCGGCCGGCTTCCTGAACGTCAGCCCGACGAACGGGACCGTCACCCCGACGTCGTTCATGAACCCGGACGGCAGCGGTGATCCGTTGGCGGCGTTCGTGATCGCGCCCCTTTCGGCCGACGGGTTGACGATCAACGCCACCACCGGCGGTCACGTCATCGTCGACCTGGTCGGATGGTTCACCGGCCCGTCAGCCGCGCCGAGCCAGGATGGCCTGTTCGTGCCGATCTCGCCCACCCGCGGTCTCGACACCCGCGACGATCCGCGCAACGTCGGTCCGGCCGGGGCGATCGAGGTCGGTGTCGCGGGTCTGGTGCCTCCGGCCGCGGCCGTC
>DASUEW010000182.1:0-2372 GCA_036274875.1 Ilumatobacteraceae bacterium | reverse complement strand
GATCACCAGGTCGCCGGGGCGGATGATCCGATCGCCGTGGTTGCGCCAGTTCGGCCAGGCGTTCGGCCCGGAGGAGACGATCACGTCCTCGACGTTCTCCATGCCGGGGATGTTGTAGAGCTTCTCCATCCCGAACGCGGTCACCTCGTTCTCGGTGAGGCCGGGCTTGAGGAACTGCGAGAACTCGTAGTGCGTGACGTCGCAGATCGCGCCGACGATCCGCATCGCCTTCTGCTCGTTCGGGCTCTTGATGGCGCGCGCCTCCATCATCGGCGTCATGCCGTCGACCCAGTTGATGCCCCGTTCCTCGAAGGCGCGCAGCATGTTGAGGTCCATGAAGTCGACGCCAAGCGGCTGTCCGGTGACGCCTGCGTCCTCGAGGTCGTTGACGAGGGCGTTGGTGAACTTCTGGACCTGGGCCGTCGATGCCGGCCCGGCGGCGCCTTTGATCCACGCATAGGAGTAGCGGACGTTCTCCCTCGGGATCCAGGGCGAGTGCTCGCGGATGTGGTATCCGATGTCGCCCTGCTCGTAGAGGATCGGCTCCTTGCCCTCGATCAGCACCGCGTACCGGAGCCCGGGCTTGAGCTGGTTCCAGCCGGGCGTCATGGTGGACGTGACGTAGCGGATGTTCTCGTCGTACATCACCAACATCGCCCCCAGCCCGTGACGCTGCATGGCCTCGCGGGCGCGGCGCAGCCGCCACTCCCTCACCTCCTGCCAGTTGATCCCCTCCCGCCAGTCGGTGCTCAATACCCCGAACGCTTCTCTCACGACCGCTCCTCAGCGTTTGCCCAGTCCAACATTCTATATCATGTCAGATCTGCTCGATTGACCAGAACGTCGACGACACGCCTCAACACGCAGGAGGGCAACATGGCCAAGCTGATCGAGTTCGCGAAGTCGCCCCGCGTCGAGCGGGGTGACGGGATCGAGAGTGTCCGACTCACCGACCCACCACTGCCGGGTCAGTCGTTCGTGATGGGCGTCACGACGTTCCCTCCCGGCACGTCGCTGGCGATGCACAGCCACAACACCGTCGAACAGGTGACGGTGTTGGCCGGCTCGGGCATCGCCGTGTTGGGTGGTGTGGAGCGCCGGGTGGTGCCGTTCGACACGACCCAGATCCCGGCCGGCGAGGCGCACCGGTTCGTCAACGACGGCGACACCCACTTTCAGATCCTGTGGGTGTACGGCAGCACCGACGTCACACGGACGCTCACCGAGACCGGCGAGACGTTTGCCCAGCTCGCGCCGCTGCCTCCCGCTTGACGCCCTCCACCTGATGATGGACACGCGCTTCTCCGTCGCCGAGCTCGAACGCTTTGGCGCCGCGATCTTCCGCGCCTGCGGCGTCTCCGATGACCACGCGGTCATCACGGCTCGCCGTCTGGTCGAGGCCGATCTGCGGGGCCGCACCGGCCACGGCCTGATCCGGGTCGGTCCGTACGTCGAGCGCATACGCGCCGGAGGCGTGAACCTGCGCCCCGACATCCGGGTCTGCCACGAGACCGCGGTGTCGGCCCAGATCGATGCCGACAACGGGCTCGGCCAGGTGGCAATGACGCGGGCGGCCGAGCTCGCCATCGCCAAGGCGGAGTCGGCCGGCGTGGCGTGGGTGGGGACCGTGCGTTCGAACCACGCCGGTGCCGCCGGCATCTATCCGGCGATGGCCGCCCGACGCGGTCTCATCGGCATCTACTGCGCCGTCGCCAACGCCAACGGGATGCCGGTGTGGGGCGGCGTCGAACGCCTCCTCGGCACGAACCCCCTCGCCATCGCCATCCCGGCCGGTGACCGTGCTCCGTTCGTGCTCGACATCGCGACCACGGTGGCCTCCCATGGCACGATCAAGGTCGCCGCGCGCGCCGGGGAACCGTTGCCCGACGGTTGGGTGGTCGGGCCCGACGGCGAGTGGATCACCGACCCCGCCCGGGTCGACGAGGGCTACTTGGTGCCGATCGGCGGGTACAAGGGCGCCGGGCTCAACATCGCCATCGGCCTGCTGGCAGGCGTGCTCAACGGCGCCGCCTTCGGCAGCGACGTCATCGATCATCGAGTCGAGCTGGCGATGCCCACCGACACGGGCCAGGCGATGCTGGTGCTGCGATCCGACCTGTTCATGCCCGCCGCCGACTTCGCGGCGTCGGTGACCCGCCACCTCGACGAACTGCGCGGCTCCGGACCCGATGGCGCGTCGCTGCGACTGCCGGGCGACCGGGCAGCCGAGCTGGAGGAGGAGCAAGGCCGTCTCGGCATCCGCGTCCCGGAGGCGCTGCGCATCGAGCTCAACGACACCGCGTCGATGCTGGGGCTCACGGAACGCCTCGGCGCGGCACGCCCGGTCGCCGACGCGGAGCCCATCGATTGAT
>DASUEW010000181.1:0-7955 GCA_036274875.1 Ilumatobacteraceae bacterium | reverse complement strand
CTGAGCGCGCCGTTCTTGGTGGCGCCGAGCGAGAGCACGTCGACTCCCGCCCGCCAGGTCATCTCGGCGGGCGCGCACCCAAGGGCGGCGATGGCGTTGGCGACGCGGGCACCATCGAGGTGGACGCGCAGGCCCCTTTCCTTCGCGATCGCGGCGAGCTCCGCGATCTTGGCGACCGGATAGACGACCCCGAGGTCGGTCGGTGAGGTGAGCGACAGCACCGCTGGCTGCGAGTGATGGGGGTCGCCCCACCGCGTGGCTGCGAACGCGGCCCGGAGCGCGTCGCCGTCGAGGAGGGAGCCGGCGCCTGGCAGACCGCGCATGACTGCTCCGCCCGTGAACATCGACGTCGCCCCGCACTCGCTGCGAACGATGTGCGCGGACTCGTGACACAGCACGGCGCCCCAGGGTGGACACAGCGCTGCAAGTGACAGCGAGTTGGCCGCCGTTCCACTCACCACCGGGAAGACCGTCACGTCGGAACGCTCGAACGCAACGGCGGCAAGCTCCTGGAGCCGGGCGGTCCATGCGTCGGCTCCGTACGCCAGGGCCGACCCGGCGTTGGCAGCGGCGACGGCCGCGAGGATCTCGGGGGCGACGCCGGCCGCGTTGTCGCTGCGCAGCTCGATCTCGTGCACCACAACTGCCGTTCTATCGCGGACGTGCGTTCGCTCGGGTGACGGCGGCCGCGCTACCTGCGATGGTCAGAGCTGGACGCCCTTGGTCAGCGCACCGTCGACGACGAGGTTGGCGCCGGTGATGAAGCTGGCCCGTGGGCTGGCGACGAACGCAACCGCGTTGGCCATCTCCTGAGGCGTGCCCATGCGCCCAGTGGGGTTGAGACCGAGCGCCATCGAGAACAACTCGGGGTTGCCCGTCTCGATCTGCGACCAGACACCTCCCGGGAAGTAGGTGTTGCCCGGTGACACGGTGTTGGCCCGGATCCCGCTGCCCGCCAGGTGGTAGGCGAGCCCCTGGGTGTAGTGGACGAGCGCCGCCTTGAACGCCCCGTAGGCGCCCGCCGCGAAGTCGATCTCGCGGCCCGAGACACTGGAGATGGTCACGATGGCCGGCGCCTTGGAGCTCTCGAGACTCGGCATCGCCGCGTCCACGAGCCGCACGGCGCCCATCATGTCGACCTGGAACCCGTTCTTCCATGACTCCTCGTCGCCACCGATGGCGAGCGCCGACACGTTGGAGACGACGATGTCGATTCCTCCGAGCTCGCCGGCCACATCCCGCACCCACTCCTGCAGCGCGGGGCCGTCGCCGACGTCGACGGCGCGCCCCGTTGCCCGCACGCCCTTCGCCTCCAACTCGGTCACGGTCGCGGCGACGTCGTCGGCGTGACGCGAGCAGATGGCGACGTTCGCCCCCTCGTCGGCAAGTGTGTCGGCGATCGCGCGTCCGATGCCCCTCGTCGCTCCGGTGACAATGGCGTTCAGACCCTGAAGTCCCAGATCCATGTTCAGCTTCCTTCCAGGTCGGTCTCGGCGACGTGGGGGTTGGCGAGGTAGGTCTTGGCGATGGCGGCGCCGACGGTGTACTTCGGGTCGACGAAGTTGCCCAACCGGACCCGGCCGCACTGGCTGAGCATCATGTAGGCATCCCAGCGGTCGAACCCGTAGTCGCGTTCCATCCAGTAGATCAGTTCCCGGTACGCGATCCGGGCGGCGTCCTCGAGCGGACGGGCCGACCCGATCGCCATGATCACCTCGTCGTTCTCGAGACGGGGCCAGTCGATCGTCCAACCCTTGATGAGGTCGACATGGATGGTGGTCAGGCTGGCGTACTCCACCGCCGTGCCACACACCTCACCGTCACCCTGACACGCGTGTGCGTCGCCGATGAACAACCGCGCACCCGCGGTGCGCACCGGGAGATAGGTGACGCTTCCCGGGCCCATGTCGGGCAGGTCCATGTTGCCGCCGTGGTTGTCGGGCGTGAGCGAGTTGATCGAATCGATCTCCGGCGACGTGCTGAGAGTGCCGATGTGGGGCCGGTACGGGAGCGTGACCCGGTCGCTCCAATAGACGTGCTCGGTGTCGAGGTCCACCTTGCGCACCCGCTCGGGCAGCGGGTGGTTGAGCGTGGCGGTGAGCGACGTGCCGGTGAGCGCACCGAACTCGGGGATCATGGCGCACGTGCCCCGAGGATTGTCGCCACGCGGTTCCATCGACTCGATGTAGACCGCCAGCGCGTCGCCTCGCTCGGCACCCTCCACCAAGATCGGCCCGTTCTGCGGGTTCACGAACGGCATCGTCAACTTGGCGGTCGGCAGATCGTCCTCGGTGTGGATCACGCCACCGAACGCATCCCGTGTCTCCACCGTGACGCGGTCGCCCGGCTGGATCTGCAACACGGGCGACGAGTACGGACCCATCGTGAAGTGAAACGTGCCTTGCCGCTCCTCACTGAGCACATGCGTGGCCCCTACTCCACCCTCGGCCACCCCGCGCCGCGCCATGATCGAATCCTGCGGCCACCCCATGTCGCCGAGCGTAATCAACGCCACCCGTCGCTCGAACGAGCCGAGACCACCATCCCGTGTGCCACGCTCGCACCCAACGCATCATGCTTCGAGGCGTGAGCCCGAGGGAGGTCTTCAAGCCGTGCCGAAGGGTCGAGAATCGCAGTGGCAGCACGAACCGACGTCGACGGCCTCGCAGCCAGACGTTGTGCCTTCCAAGACGCTCCCGCCGCTCAGCTCGATGGACCGCATGCTCAACGGCGAGCGGTTGGGCCAATGCCCGACCTGCGGTGGGCACCGGTGGTGGGACGACCGGTCGCGCAAGGCGACGGGTGAGATGAAGCTCGCGCAGCCCGACTATGTCTGCGCCGACTGCCGTCACGGGCGGTGGATCGACGGTCGCCAGCAGTCCGGCCGGCGCACCGCACTCCGCACGCCGCCCACAAGGGTGACAGTCGTGCCAACGGTCGCTGAGCCCTCGGTTGTCGGCCAGTCGGCGCGGACGTGCGCGGCGCTCAAGCGCGACGGAACCCCGTGCCGGAATGGCGCGATGGCCGGTTCTCCGTTCTGTGGTCCCCATGCAACTGGAGGCGGCTCAGCCAAACCGGCGCCCAACGAGTGCCGCGGTACGACCAGGGCCGGTAAGCCGTGCCGCGCCGGAGCCATGCGAGGGTCCGAGTACTGCCCGCAGCACCAGCCCACTCGACCCAGCTAGGGCAAATAGGGCGGTGCTTCGCCCCAGCCCCATCGAGGCACTGGTGCGTGCTCGACGACCTCGGCTCCCTCCTGAGAGTTCCCGAACGCCAACCTTGTTCCCCACTCGAGGTAGGCCATCAGCGCCGAACGGAACTCCGGGTCGCTCGGCATCGCCGCGTCGTCGGCCGCGAGGCTCATCAGGATCACGAAGCGCATCCGCTCCTCAGCTGTGATGCCGAGGTCGATGTGCTTGCTGAGCATCCGCTCGTAACCCCCGAGCTGGTCGGTGTACGTCGATGGTCCCCCGAACACTTCGCTCCACCACGCGGCCACGTTGTGGCGATGCTCCTCGTGTACACCGCCAGGAAAGAACGGCGAGAGCAGGTCGTCCTGCTCGACCCGGTCGTAGAAGGCGTTGATCATCCGATCGAACGCCTCGCTCCCGCCGGCCCACTCGAACAGAGTCGGTTGATCACCCACGATCGCAACGTACCGGTTGAGGCTCACGGGCAGGATGTCAACGAGGCAACCCTCGCCAGGGCCGCGGACCCCTATCTCTCCCTGCCGAGTGCACGAGCCGCGCAACCGCGGTTAAATCTGCAGATGCAGGTCTTCGAAGGTGTCCAGCAGCCCGGTCAAGTGTGGTCCAACCTGAACACACCCACCCTCTACGAACACGCCGTCCGTCGCTACGAGGGGATGATCTCCCACCTGGGTCCCCTCGTGGTGCAAACCGGCCAGTACACCGGACGCTCACCCAACGACAAATGGATCGTCGACGAGCCCGGCAGCCACGACGACGTCTGGTGGGGCGACGTGAACCAGGCCATGGCGGAGGACACCTACGAACGGCTCCGGGCTCGTCTGATGGCCTACCTCCAACAACGCGAGCTTTTCGTCCAGGACTGCTACTCGGGCGCCGACGAGCGTCACCGCCTGAAGGTGCGCGTCGTCACGGAACGAGCCTGGCACAGCATGTTCATCCGCAACATGTTCATCCAAGTGCGTGATCGCGCCGTGCTGGAGGACTTCGAACCCGAGTTCACCGTCGTCGATGCGCCGGGCTTCCACGCAGTGCCGGAGATCGATGGGACGCGTAGCGAGGTCTTCGTAGCGGTCCACCTGGGGCGCAAGGAGGTCATCATCGGTGGCACGGAGTACGCCGGTGAGATGAAGAAGTCGATGTTCTCCGTGATGAACTACCTGCTCCCCAAGCAGGGGATCATGGCGATGCACGCGTCGGCCAACCACGCCGTCGGCGACCCGGACGACTGCGCCATCTTCTTCGGTCTTTCCGGTACCGGCAAGACGACGTTGTCGGCCGATCCGAAGCGGGTGCTGATCGGCGACGACGAGCACGGGTGGGGCGATCGCGGAGTGTTCAACTTCGAGGGCGGTTGCTACGCCAAGGTGATCCGGCTGAGCCGGACGGGTGAACCGGAGATCTACGAGACGACGCGCCGATTCGGAACGATCCTCGAAAACGTCGCCATGGATCCGAACACCCGGCGCATCGACCTCGACAGCGAGGTCTACACCGAGAACACGCGTGCCAGCTATCCCCTTTCGCACATCCCGAACGCCTCCCCGACCTCGATGGGCGGTCACGCCACGGTTGTCATCATGCTCACCGCCGACGCGTTCGGCGTACTCCCTCCCATTGCCCAGCTCACCCCGGAACAGGCGATGTACCACTTCATCTCGGGCTACACGGCCAAGGTCGCCGGGACCGAGCGGGGCGTCACCGAGCCACAGGCGACGTTCAGCGCATGCTTCGGCGCTCCGTTCATGGTGCTCCCGCCCGCGGTGTACGCGGAACTCCTCGCGAAGAAGATCCGTGAGCACGGCTCGAAGACCTATCTGATCAACACCGGCTGGACGGGTGGGCCCTACGGCGTCGGCGAGCGCATGGACCTCGCCCACACGCGGGCGATGGTCGATGCTGCGATCAACGGCACGTTCGACGGTGCGGAGTTCCGCCCGGATCCGTTCTTCGGTGTTTCGGTGCCGACGAAAGTGGCCGGCGTTCCCGACGAGGTGCTTGATCCGCGCTCGAACTGGGCCGACTCGTCTGCGTACGACGAACAGGCCTCCAAGTTGGCTGGGATGTTCGAGACCAACTTCGCCAAGTTCGCGGACTCCACCTCCGACGCCGTTCGCGCCGCCGGCCCGACCGTGACCCCTCGCTGACCCTGCTGCGAGAGTCAGCCATTCAGCCGTAGCGCGACGCTCGGGTGCGAGCCCGCCCGGCCGCGACGTCGTGCTCGGGCTCGCTCGTGGCAGGGACGGAGGACTCTGGCGTCCGAATCGACGCGGCACGGACAATTGAGCCATGAGCGAGGAGCGTCGCGTGGATCCAACGTTGGGCTACGCAGGTTCGGCATCGTGACCGTCAGATCCGTCGAGATGCGACGAGTCCAGCTGTCGGACGATCGAATCGTGGTGATCCGACCGATCGAGGCCGACGATGTCGATGGCCTCGTCGCG
Organism: Ilumatobacteraceae bacterium; assembly: GCA_036274875.1. Classification (GTDB taxonomy): domain Bacteria; phylum Actinomycetota; class Acidimicrobiia; order Acidimicrobiales; family Ilumatobacteraceae; genus JALOLG01. Next base: position 2,302 of record DASUEW010000181.1, on the reverse strand, counting down.
CTCTACGAAGGGCTCGACGCGGACGATCGCTACCGGCGGTTCTTCTCGATGTACTTTCCGCAGCGTCCGTTCTTCGAACACATGGTCGTCGCCGCACAGCGCGGCGGTGCCTGCCTGGCGGCCGAGGTCGTCGATCCTTCCGGGGCACGGCGGATCGTCGCCGAGGCCGACTTCGAGCTGCTTCCCAACGGTGACGGTGAGCTGGCGGTCACGGTCGACGCGTCGTGGCGCGGATGGCTCGGCCCGTATCTGCTCGACGCGCTCGTCGAATCGGCAGCGGCGAGCGGTGTGCCCAACCTCGAGGCCGAGGTGTTGGTGAGCAATCGGCCGATGTTCGCACTCGTTCGCGGTCGGGGCCACGTTGTGGTGCCCCAAGACGATTGGACGACGCTGCGCGTGGTCATCGGCACGACGGGCCGCGTCCCCAGCTGGCCAGGTCAGCGCGCCGGTCCGAGGGTGCTCATCGAGGGAGGCTGGAGCGAACGGCGGCGTCGCGGCGCCTCCTGGACCGGCGGGCTGCAAGTGCTCGCCTGTCCCGGCCCCATCGCTCGTCGGCGCAGATGTCCAGCGCTTGACGGCGAACAGTGTCCGCTCGCCGCGTCTGCTGACGTGATCGTCATTTCCAACCCCCCCGACGGCGAGGAGTGGAAGGTCCTCCGGGCGGCTCATCCGCGGCTGCACCCCGACGTTCCCGTGTGCGTCGCGCTCGGGGGCGGTACGGGCCAGGTGGAACTGGCCGAGACCGAGCTCGGCGTGGACCCGGATGCCGATGTCATCGCTGTGGTCGAACGGGTGGCCGAAGCACACTCTCGACGCTTCGTCGGCGACGGCAACGGCGAGGACCGACACTCCCACTCCGATGGCCCAGCATGAACCCGTCGTTCCGACTCGGACGCATCGCAGGCGTCGAAGTCGGCGTCCATTGGAGCGTGTTGTTCATCGTCGCCGTCGTCACGTGGAGTCTCGGCGCACAACTCCTGCCGGACACCGCGCCGGGCTACGCCGGCTGGGAGTACTGGGCCGCGGCGTCGATCGCCGCGCTCGCCTTCGCCGGCTCGATCCTCGCTCACGAGCTGAGTCACGCCGTCGTCGCCAATCGAGACGGAGTACCCGTCGACAGCATCGTGTTGTGGCTGTTCGGCGGCGTTGCCAAGCTGCGCTCGCACGCCAGGACCGCACCCAGCGAGCTGCGGATCGCGTTGGCGGGTCCGGCGATGAGCCTGTTGATCGGCGCCGTTTCGATCGGTCTCGCCGCCACCGCGTACGCCGCGGGTGTCTCCGATCTCACCACCGCGACGCTGTCGTGGCTCGGTGGGATCAACGTGGTCCTGGCGTTGTTCAACCTGTTGCCGGGCGCGCCGCTCGACGGCGGCCGAGTGCTCACTGCGGTGCTCTGGAAACGCACCGGCGATGAGCAGCGTGCCCGACGTAGCTCGGCCAATGCGGGCCGGATCCTGGGACAGATCCTGATCGGGTTGGGTGTCGTCCAATTCGCCCTCGTCGGCGTCGCCGGGTTGTGGACGGCGCTGATCGGCTGGCTGATCGTCTCGATGGCTCGGATGGAGCTGGCCGGAAGCGACCTCGAGCAGGTCTTTGCCGGTGTCCGGGTGCGCGACGTGATGACCACTGACCTCGTGACGCTGCGCGGTCAGATGACCGTCGACGAGTTCGTCAACGGACCGTGGATGCGCCGCCATGTTTCATCGTTCCCGATCGTCGACACCGACGGTCGGCCGCTCGGGATCCTGACCCTCAAGCACGTCGGCGCGCTCCCGCCAGACGAGTGGCGTTCGACACCGGTCTCGGCCATCGCCGTGCCGATCGACGACCTCGTCCTCGCCAGCCCGGACGACGTACTGATCAAGGTCCTCGAGTCGAAGCCCGACCCGAACACGCGGGTGCTGGTGATCAGCGACGATCGCCTGGTCGGCATCGTCAGCCCGACCGACGTCGCCAGCGCCTTCGAGCGTTTGTCCCTGGTCCGCGACCGCTCCCCCTCCACGCTCGGTCCGCCACCACCTCCACCGAACGTCGACGCCGCCCAGTCACGACGTAACGGAACCTCCTTCGGTGCGCGGTAGCTCGGCGCCGACCCGACGAGGCGAGGACCGTGATCGGCAGATCGGCCTTGGTCGGTGAGCCGGGCGGCGTCGTCGTCGCCGGATGGCAAACCGTTCGCGACCGGGTCCTGCCCGTCGCCGTGACGATGTCACGGGCGGTGTCTGTCACGGGCGGTGTCACGGGCGGTGTCGACGTCCATAGAACCCCCTAGACCCCTGGTCCTCAATGACGGCCACCACGG
>DASUEW010000180.1:0-11328 GCA_036274875.1 Ilumatobacteraceae bacterium | reverse complement strand
CGGACGGACCTGTCGAGCTCGTCGTCGATCTGCAGATAGTGGTCGTCGAATACCCGAAGCATGGTCGGACCGCCGCATTCCGAGCGGTCGATGACGTGACGCTCACGGTGGCCAAGGGCGAGGTCGTCGGCCTGGTCGGCGAGTCGGGATCGGGGAAGACGACCATCGGACGCGCGATCGTCGGGTTACTCCCGTTCATGGAGGGCACGGCGTCGGTCCTCGGCGCCGACATGGTGGGGATCTCCAAGCACGACCTGCGCACGGTGAGGCGTGGGCTGAGCTTCGTCTTCCAGGACCCGGGGTCGTCGCTCAACCCCCGCCTCCCGGTCGGCGAGTCGATCGGCGAGCCGCTGCTCCTGCAGGGCGAGGTCAAGGGCGCGGCACTCGGCAAACGGGTCGAGGAGCTCCTGGACAAGGTGCACCTCGAGCGCGACCTGCGCAACCGGTACCCCCACGAGCTGTCGGGCGGTCAGCGTCAGCGGGTCGGGGTCGCCAGGGCGCTGGCGTTGAGCCCGCGGCTCTTGATCGCCGACGAACCGACGTCGGCGCTCGACGTCTCGGTGCAGGCGAGGGTGCTCGACCTGTTCCAGGAGCTCCAACGCGAGATCGGCTTCGCGTGCCTCTTCATCTCCCACGACCTCGCGGTCGTCGAGATCCTGGCCCGGCGCATCGCCGTGATGCAGGACGGCAAGCTGGTCGAGTTCGGCACCCGGGAACAGATCCTGACGCATCCGCAGCACCCGTACACGAAGCGACTGCTGGCCGCGGTGCCCGTGCCCGACCCCGACGAGCAACACACGCGGCGGATCGAACGCGACGCCCTGCTCGCCGAGTCGGCGGAAGCCACAGGGACCTCGGCGGTCCGGCTCAAGCGACCCGGCCTGGTCGGCTGGTCCCGCGAGGCCAACGAACCCTGAACCCTCCGTTCTGTCTGCTTCAGACGACGCCACGGGCCGCCTGGAGCAGACAGAACGGAGGATTGCGAGCCCGGACCACCACGACGTCAGCTCCGGGCGTCGACGAGCCAACGCGCCAGCTGGCGGTAGACGTCGGGGTGTGACAGCAGGTCGAAGTGGTTGAGACCACCGATGTGATGTCCCTTGTCGATGTCGAAGGGGATCTCGCGTCGTCGGCCCTTGCCCGACGCGCTCGCGTACTGCACCAGGAGATCACCCACGAGCACGCCGAGCGGGTGCCGGGGGTCGCGGGTGACGGTGACGCCGATGAAGTAGTAGCTGGCGTTGGCGACGAATGGCACCTCGTTGGCGCGGCCGGTCAGGAACTCGTCGAGGTCGACTCCGTGCCAGTCCTCCCGGACCACGGAGCCGAAGCGGAGGTCCTTGATGCCGACGCTGCGGGCGTTGAGCACCCCGGCCAGGCCTCTCGTCTCGGGTAACCGGCCCAACACCCACGACAACACATTCGTTCCCTTCTCGAGCGGGGCGCCGAGGTGCGGCGTTCCGAGACACACGACGTGGTGGACGAGATCGACCCACGACGCACCCCGGACGGCGCCTTGGTGGCACGCGCTGCGTACGACCAGCCCACCCATCGAATGGCCGAGGAGCACGAGCTCGTCGACCGGGATCGGCCACGCCGCGACGACGTCGTCGAGGATCTCGGCGAGGGCGGCGCCGTTGTCGGAGACGTGCAGGCCGGAGTTGTACCGGAGGTACACGGGTGTGCACCCGGCGTCGCTGGCGAGCCGGGCACCGAAGTCCAACGCGCCGGCCTTGCGCTGCTTGGCCTCGGACGGGTGCCACGACTCGTCGCTCTCACACAGACCGTGGACGAAGACGGCGAGCCGACCTGTGGCATGTGGGAAGGCGGCCGCGACGGCCTCGCCGGTCAACGGCAGGTCGTCGTGGTGGTGGCGCACCGTCATGCCCACTGCGAGTGCGTTGCCGGAGGCCGCCAGTCGATCGCCCCACAGGCCGTTCAGCGCTGCCAACGCCGCGTTCCCCCTCGTCGACGAGTCGAGCGAAGCCGCATCGACAACCGGGAGCATGCGCGCTGCGGCGGCGGCCGCGAGCCGGGGGGCGGCGCGAGCCGCGGTAGCGAGCGTGCCGTACACCACACGCGCCACCCCGTCGTGGACAACCCCTGCTGGTTGCGCACCCGGCCCGGAAGCCGCGTACGACCGCCGAGCGATCCCCCGGTGCAGATCCTCGACGAGCGAGACCCCGCCCCCGAGCACCGCGCCCGCGATCTTGCCGACATCACGAATCTCGTCGCCGCGCATGGCTTCCCCTCACCACTCCCAAGCCGACGCCACCCAGACGTCCGCTTGCATCAGTTAGCACTGCGCATGCGTGAGTTGTCAATGGCCATCTGGCCGCGCTACGACACGCGGCGGTCGCGGCCGGCCCAGTACGGCTCGCGGAGGTCCTTCTTCAGGATCTTGCCGCTCGGGTTGCGCGGGAGCGCGTCGATCCAGTCGACACTGGTGGGGCGCTTGAAGTGCGCGAGTTGCCCGCGGCACAAGTCGATCAACTCCTGCTCGGTCACATCGCTGCCGGCGGCCCGCACGACGATCGCCTTGCCCGTCTCGCCCCACGTCTCGTGCGGCACGCCGATGACGGCGCAGTCGGCGACGCCCGGATGGCTCATCAGCACGTTCTCGACCTCGGCCGGGTAGACGTTCTCGCCACCCGACACGATCATGTCCTTCACGCGATCGTGGATGTACAGGTAGCCGTCGTCGTCGAGGTATCCGGCGTCGCCCGTGCGCAGCCAGCCCTCCGGGGTGATCACCCGCGCCGTCTCCTCCGGCAGGTTCCAGTAACCCTTCATCACCTGCCGTGAGCGAACCCAGATCTCGCCGACCTCGCCGGTCGGCACATCGGCTGCGGTATCAGTCGCCGCGTCGACGTCGACGATGCGCAACTCCACCCCCGGGCCGGCCACGCCGCACGAACGCAGGCGGTGCGTGTTCGGGCCGTGAAGGTCGTGGTCCTCTGGCGGCAAGTTGACGATCGCGCCGGTCGACTCGGTCAGCCCGTACGCCTGCCAGAACTTGCACTTGAAGACCTCGATGCTCCGGGCGAGGACGTCGTCGCTGATCGGCGACGCTCCGTACACGATGACCCGCAGGCTCGAGAAGTCGGCGTCGTCGACGCCGGGCACCATCAACATGAACTGGAGCGCGACCGGTACCAGGAAGGCGTGGGTGATCCCGTGCTCACCGAACATCCCGACCAATGCGGCCGGGTCGAGCTCACGCATGATGACACTGGTGCAACCCTCGTACATTCCGGCCGTCGCCCACCCGCCTCCGCCGATGTGGAACAGCGGCATGGCGACGAGGTTGACGGCGTCAGGCGAGAGCTCCCAGATCTCCTTGGCCACCGGCAACAACCCGAAGAAGTTGCTGTTGGAGAGCATGACTCCCTTCGGGCGGCCGGTGGTGCCCGACGAGTAGAGCTGGAACGCCACGTCGTCGAGCGCACTCGTCGCGCCCGGATCCGCGGCCGGGTATCGGTCGACCCAGTCGGCGTAGGACTCGTGCGTGTCGTGGCCGCCGATCACGACGATCGTCGCGACGCTCGAGAGGTTGGTGGCGATGGTGTCGAGGAGCGGCACGAAGTCGGGTCCGACCACGAACACCTTGGCCTCGGCGTCGTTCACGATGTACTCGACCTCCGGCGCCGCGAGGCGCCAGTTGATGTCGACGCACACGGCGTTGAGCAGCGATGCGCCGAAGAACACCTCGAAGTGCTCGACGCCGTTCTTGTCGAGGAAGGCGACCCGATCTTGGGGCCCGACCCCGACGTCTGCCAACGCCTGCGCGACACGACATGACCGCTCGTACAGCTCGGCCCACGTCAACGTGCGCTCGCCCTGGATGATCGCGGTGTGCGCGGCCCGGTCGCGGCCGTGGACGCGCACGATCTCACCGATCGCGTTGACCTCCGACATGGCCTCTGACGGTAGTCATGATCCGAGGTGGTCGGCGCCGTGAAGGTCGAGCGCGTCCGGAACCACGTCGGCGGCGGCGGTGGCGTCGGCGGTGGCGGCGCTGAGGCCGGCGACGACCGGTGATCGGCCGATGATCCGCCCCGCGCGCAGCACGGTGACCGGTCCCTGTTCGCTCACGACCACCACGACCGCAGTCGGATCGTCGAAGCTGTACCGGCGCGCCGACGTGTGCCGCGTGCCGCGGAACGCCTCGACCCCGATCTCCGAGGCGGGGCTCGGCACCAGCAGCACGCCGAGTTGGCGCAGTGTTCCGGTCGCGTCGAACAGCGCCGCCCCATCGACCTGGCTGAGCACGTGGCGAAGCGGGCCGAGGTCCGACGGCCGATCGATGCGCAGCGGCGGCGGCGTCGCGAGCCGTCGCTCGAACGCCGGCGACTTCGGATCCGACGGCCGGAACACGATCGTCGTTCCGACGCCGCGTGCACCGAGATCGTGCACCGCGAAGCGCAAGAACCGATCGAGCGTCAGTGTGCTCTCACGATCGAGACCGCAGGCCGCCATCTTGAGCCACGCGCCGATCGGTGGTTCGCGGTGCCAACCCACGCCGTCCCACCTGGCGACGCCGAACGACGAGCCGACGAGCCGAACCAGACCGTTCGGGTGACGCTGCACGATGGTCGCTCCCGTCGCCTCGGCCAGGACGACGAGATCGCGCTCCGACCCGGCCGGCCGGTCGAACACGACCAGCGCGGTCACGCCCTCGGTCGTGCGGATCGTCCAGCTCGACACTCCGTCGGCGTAGCGACGCACATCGTCGTCGGCACGCTCGCTCGCCTCGCTCACGAAGAACTCGAGCCCGGTCGGCTCGTTCCACTCGGCGATCGCACGGGTCGGCAGCACGAACGACCCGTAGCTCGGTACGCGGAGCTCGTGACGCGGCGGTCGCAGCGCGTAGTCGAGCTCGTCGACGATCTCGACTGCGGCGTCTGGTGAAGCGCCCGATTCGATCACCCCGAGTCGCTCGTCGACGAGCTCCTCGGTCAGCCGTCGCAGCCTCCCGGCGGTCAGATTTCGAGGACTGTCCATCCCCTCGGAGCCTACGGGCGACGGACAGATCGACGACCGATGCCTTCGCTACGGTGCGGACGTGGCGAACGTGGACGACATCCACCCGCCGAGCCAACCGCGTGCGACCCTGTTGCTGGCGTCGCGGGAAGGTCGCCTGCTCGTGGTGGCCCTGGTGCTCGGGTCGTCGGCGGCATTCCTGTACGCCTCCGTCGTCAACGTCGCGCTTCCGGCCATCGGCGACGATCTCGACTTCGGCCTGACCGGGCTGCAGTGGGTCGTCAACGGCTACCTCGTCGCGATGGCCGCCCTGATCCTCGTCGGCGGATCTGCCGGCGATGTGCTCGGTCGACGTCGCGTCTACGTGGTGAGCTGTGCAGTGCTGATCGCCGGCTCGGTGATCTGCCTCGCCGCGCCAAACCTCGGGGGGCTCGTCGCCGGCCGTCTGCTCCAAGGCGTCGGAGCTGCCGGTGTGACCCCGATCAGCCTGGCGCTCGTCGATGCCAGCTTCGCCGAGGAGGAACGGGGCCGCGCAGTCGGCCTGTGGGCGGGTGGCTCGTCGGTCACGACGGCCGGCGGACCGTTCCTTGGCGGTGTCCTCGTCGACTCGCTCGGATGGCGGTGGGTGTTCGCGCTCGCGCTCCCGCTGTTGGTCCTCTCGGCGTTGATCGTCGCCCGTCTGGTTGCCGACGCGCCACCCGTCACGGCCGGCGCAGCACCCGATTCGGTCCGTCGTTTCGACCCGGCCGGTGGCGTGATCGGCGTCGTCGCGATCGGCGGGACCGTCATCGCGCTCACCGAGGGGCTCCGTGGCGGTTGGAGCGAACCGATCGTCGTCGTGGCGGGCCTGCTCGCGGTCGGCGCGACCGCCGCGTTCGTGCCGATCGAGCAGCGCCGCCGCGACCCGATGGTGCCGATGCGGCTGTTCGGCTCGCGGCAGTTCTCCGGCGCCAACGCGGCAACGGCGCTGGTCTACTTCGCGATCAACGGCGGGTTCTTCTTCACTGCGGTCGCGTTCCAGACCGTCGTCGGGTTCAGCCCGGCCGTGGCCGGCGCCGCCCTGGTGCCGGCGAATGTCGTGATGATCCTCGGATCACCGGTCGTCGGCCGCGCCGTCGGGCGGATCGGCCCACGTTGGTTCGTGGCCGGTGGCGCGCTCGTGCTCGGGATCGGCTTCGCGCTGTTGGCGCCGGTCGGTGCCGACGCCGACTACATCGTCGAGATCCTTCCGGCCGCCGTCGTGCTCGGGATCGGCTTCGCGCTCATGGTGCCGCCGCTGACGGCAGCCGTGCTGGCGGCCGCCGACGACCGCGACATCGGCGTCGGCGCGGCGGTCAACAACGCGGTCGCCAGGACCGCCGGCCTGCTCGCGACCGCGCTGCTGCCCGGACTCGTGGGCGCGCCCGGCGACACGTCGAGCACCGGATTCGTCGACGCCTACCAGCGGGCGCTCCTCGTCGTCGCCGCGCTGTGCGTCGGCGGGGCCGCGATCGCGGCGGCCACGATCGGGCGCTGCGTTCCCACCTACACGGCGCAGAGCCCTTCACCACTCGCGGGTTGCTCGCAGATCAGCGTGCCGGTCGGCGCCGGCCAGCGTTCGACAGCGTGACGGCAACCAGGCAGGAAATCGTTTGGCACCAAATGAGTACAGTCCGGATCATGCCAGGCGCATCTCGCAGGCCCCGTCGATGACCGGGCCCGCACCGCCCGTCGACGGGATGCTCGACCTCGGTCCTGACGACGCCGACATCGTCGACCCCGACACCTACACCGTCGGGGTCCCGCACGCGACATTCCTGCGGCTCCGCCGCGACGATCCCGTGAGTTGGTGGGACGAGCCGGGAGGCCGAGGGCTCTGGGCCGTCACCCGACACGCCGACCTGCTCCACGTCAGCCGCAATGTCGACACCTTCTCGTCGGCGCAGGGAGTGACGCTCGAGGAGATGGACGCCGATGACTTCATCGCCCGCCGCAACATGCTCGAATACGACCCGCCCGAGCACACCCGGTACCGGCGGCTCGTCTCGAAGCCCTTCAGCCGTCGCGAGGTGTACGCCTACGAGGGCGCGATCCGGTTGCTCGCCCGTGAGGTGCTCGACGAGGCGATGCCCGGCGGCGGGGATGTTCGACTCGACTTCGTCGAATCGATCGCCAAACAGTTGCCGATGCGGATGCTGGGCCGCCTGCTCGGTGTCCCGGAGTCCGACGGGCCGTGGCTCGTCGAGCGGGGCGACGCGCTGCTCGGCAACTTCGACCCCGACTTCACCGACCACCCGGTGGGCCTGAGTGACACCGACGAGTTCAGATCGATCCCATTCCGATCGCCCGCCGCGCTCGACCTCTACCGCTACGCCGAGCAGCAAGCCGCGGCGCGGCGGGCGAGCCCGTCCGACGACGTGATCACCGACCTGCTGGCGCCGACGATCGACGGCGACCGCCTCACCGAACGCGAGTTCAAGAACTTCTTCGTGCTCCTCGTGGGCGCCGGCAACGACACGACCCGGTACACGATCACGGCGGGCATCAAGGCGCTCATCGAACGCCCCGATCAGCTCGACGAGCTCCGCGATGCGATCATCCGTGGCGACGACAGCCTGGTCGATACCGCCGTCGAGGAGATCATCCGCTGGGGGACGGTCACGATGCACTTCCGGCGCACCGCGACCCGCGACACCGAGCTCGGTGGCCGGGCGATCCGCGCCGGCGACAAGGTCGTGATCTGGTTCGTGAGCGCCGACTACGACGACGCCGCGTTCGCCGACCCGTTCGTGTTCGACATCCACCGCAATCCCAACCCACAGGTGGCGTTCGGGCTCATGAGCCCGCACCTGTGCCTCGGTGCCCAGCTGGCGCGGATGGAGATCAAGATCCTGTTCCAGGAACTCCTGCCGCGCCTCGCCGATGCCCGGATCGCGGGACCGATCGAGCGCCTGCGAAGCAACTTCATCGCGGGTGTCAAGCGCCTGCCGGTGGAGTTCGCACTCGCGTGAGGTCAAAGATCGTTTGCCCCCGAACGATTTCTGCGTGAGGTACAGTCGGCGCCGAGCGCACGTGCGGTGCACGACGCTCCAGGACGCTTCGGACAGACATGGGGGAGACATGACGAAGAAGATCGCTCCGCTCCTGCTCGCGACGATCGTCGTGGTCGCCGCCTCGTGTGGCGACGACGACGATGCGAGCGAGCCGGACGCCAGCCAGCCCGTCACCACCGAGGCCGTGTCCACCGAGCCCGGGGCGACCCAGCCGGAGGGCACGGAGCCGCCGGGCACGGAGCCAGAGGGAACCCAGCCGCCGTCGGGCGACTGCACGCTCGACACCCCGCTCAAGATCGGCTTCGCAGCCGACCTCGGCGAGCTCGGCGCGTTCTCCGACCAACCGGGTTCGGAAGCAGCGCAGGTTCAGGTCGACCTCATCAACGAGGCCGGCGGGGTCGGCGGACTGCCGATCGAGTACGTCGTGAAGGACATCCAGGGCGACCCCGCCGCCACCCAGCGCGCCGCCCAGGAGCTGCTCGACGAGGGCGTCAACGCGATCATCGGGCCGCCGTTCGCGAACACGGGCACGCCGTTGCTCGACACCGTCGACGGCCAGGCGCCGATCATCTACATGGCGTCGACGGACCCGCAGCTCGCCGATCCTGCCCGGGGTGCGTTCCTCGCCAGCTTCAGCGATCCGGTGCAGTCGGCGGCCGCGGCGGAGTTCGCGATCGCGCGGGGACTCACGACGGCCGTCACGTTCTCGTCGGCCGACGACGTGTACTTCTCGGGCAACCCGCTGTACTTCGCCGAGACGTTCGAGCAGGCGGGTGGCACGCTCGTGCAGGACTTCTCGTTCAGCCTCGCCGACGAGGACTTCTCGTCGCAGGTCAACGAGATGGCGGGCCTCGATCCCGCTCCCCAGGCGATGTACACCGCGATGGTGATGCCACAGATCGCCACGTTGCTGCAGCAGATGGATGCGGCCGGCCTCGGCGACGTGACCGTGATCGGGGCCGACGCGTTCGACGCCACGGTGGTGTGGAGTGCCGGCGAGATCGCCGACGGGGTCTTCTTCGCCGCCCACACGTTCCCGAGCGCCGACAACGACGTGCAGGCGTTCCTCGACGCCGCGGCCGCCGCCGGCGCCGAGATCGAGACGATCAGCTTCGGCGCCCTCGCCTCGGATTCGGTGCAGATCCTGGCCCACGCGGCCGAGACGTCGTGCTCGGTCGACGGTGCAACACTGATCGCGACGATCAACGAGATCACCGATCTCCCCGTCACCACCGGCTCGGTCACATACGCGGGTACGAACGGAGTGCCCGAGAAGGACGTCGCCATTGTCACCGTCACCGGGGGCGAACCGGCTCTCGAGACGACGATGCGGCCGGCGTTCATCCCCGAGCCGTGACGCGTGCTCGAGGTCGATGGTCTCACCACGCGCTACGGCGCGATCACGGCGCTGCACGCCGTTTCGCTCCGAGTCGACGTCGGTGAGATCGTCGCCCTCGTCGGACCGAACGGCGCCGGCAAGACGACGCTGCTCAACACGGTCGCCGGGTTGCTGCGTCCGGCGCGCGGCACCGTTCGCCTGAACGGCAACGACGTCACCGGACGCGACCCTGCCGCGCTCGTGCGAGCGGGCGTGGCATTGGTGCCGGAGCGGCGGCGAATCTTCCGCGACTTGACGGTCGAGGAGAACCTGCGGCTGGCGGGGATCACGGCGTCGAAGACGGACCGCCGGCGACGTCTCGACGAGGTCAGGGAGCTGTTCGGCGTGTTGGCCCAACGGTGGACGACGTCCGCCGGCTACCTGTCTGGTGGCGAGGCACAGCAGTTGGCGGTCGGGCGGGCGCTGATGAGCGATCCCCGCCTGCTGCTGCTCGACGAGCCGACGCTCGGGCTGGCGCCGACCCTCGTCGACGTCATCTTCGACCTGCTCGTGGAGCTCCGTGGGCAGGGACGCACGGTGCTGGTGGTCGAGCAGAACGCGCGGCGCGCCCTGCAACTCGCCGACCGCGGCTACGTGCTGCGGACTGGCCGCGTGGTCGCCGAAGGCCCTGGCGCCGACCTGGCCGAGCGGGCCGACCTCTTCGCCGCGTTCGTCGGGGTCGGCGAGTGACGACACTGCTCCAGAACCTCGTCGACGGTCTCGGTCGCGGCAGCACGTACGCACTGCTGGCGCTCGGCATCTCGCTGATCTTCGGCGTGATGCACCTCGTCAACTTCGCCCACGCCGAGCTCATCACCGTCGGCGCCTATGTCGCGTACGGGCTGTCGACGCGCGACGTCAACTGGTGGGTGCTCGTCGTCGCGATCGTCGTGTCGTCCGTCGCGGCGTCGATCGCGATCGAGCGCGTCGCGTTCCGATGGGTCCGCGATGCCAGCCCGTTCACGATGCTGCTGACGTCGTTCGCGATCGAGCGGCTGTCGCACGCGCTGTGGCAGGTGTTCGTGTCGCCGAAGAAGAAGTCGTTCCCCGGGCCCGGTTGGGCGTTCGACACCTGGAAGCTCGGCAGCGTGCGGTTCGAGATCATGGACCTGCTGACGATCGTCGTCACGGTCGGCGTGCTCGTGCTCACGGCGTTGGTGTTCAGGCGCACACTGTTCGGGATCGCGGTACGAGGCGCAGCGGAGGACTTCGACGCGGCGCGCCTGATGGGTGTGCGGGCCAACCGCGTGATCTCCGGTGCCTTCGCCTACGCCGGGTTCCTCGCGGGCGTCGCGGCCGTCTTGATCCTGATGCGCAGTCCGACAGCCGAGCCGACACTCGGCGCCGACTGGCTGCTCAAGGCCGTCGTGGCCGCGATCATCGGCGGTCTCGGCAGCTTCTCGGGGGCGGTGATCGGAGGTCTAACGCTCGGCCTCGCCGAGGTCTTCCTGCGGTCGTACCTCCCCGACGGCACCCCCCAACGCCTCACCGACGCGTTCGTGTTCGGGCTCATCGCGTTGCTGTTCATCGCGCGACCTTCCGGGTTGTTCAAGGTCGCGACCGCGGAGCGCGTATGACCGACCCATGGTGGGTGCGAGTCGCCCGTTCGGTGGCGGCGACGGCGATCTTGTCGATCGCCCTGTACGTCGTCGCGATCGTCTACACGTCGACAGGCGGATCGGCCAGGGAGCTGCTCGTCAAGGAACTGCTCGTCAACCTGACGCTGGTGCTGGGCCTCCAGGTGTTCATGGGCAACACCGGCATCCTGTCGTTCGGGCACCTCGCGTTCGCGCAGGTCGCCGCCTACGCGGTGGCCATCTGCGCGATCCCGGTGGCGACGAAGGCGCAGCAACTCCCAGACCTGCCGTTCGGCCTCGGCGACGTCCACCTCGGCGCGCTGCCGGCGACGCTCGTCGGGGTGCTCGTGGCGCTGGT
>DASUEW010000179.1:0-3509 GCA_036274875.1 Ilumatobacteraceae bacterium | reverse complement strand
TGGCGGACGCCGGGCTTGCCGCCGAGGCGCTCGTGGTCGAGATCACCGAATCGGCACTGATCGAAGACCTCAATCCGGCGGCGGCGACGCTCGCGACGCTCAAGGAGCTCGGTGTGCGAATCGCCGTCGATGACTTCGGGACCGGCTACTCGTCGCTCGCCTATCTGAGCAACTTTCCACTCGACATCATCAAGCTCGACAAGTCGTTCATCGACCGTGTCGCCACCACCGTCGACGGGGAAACGATGGTGCGCGCGGTGGTCGACCTGGCACACACCCTCGGACTCACGGCGATCGCCGAGGGCGTCGAGCACGCCGACCAGGCCGTGGCGCTGAGATACCTCGGTTGTCGGTTCGCGCAAGGGTTTGTCTTCGCCAAGCCGATGCCGGCGACCCAGATGGCTGCGCTGCTCGAACGTCAGTCGGTCCGACCGGCCAACTGAAGCGCCAAGCTGCCGCGGGACGAGTGGCACAATCGGCGCCGTGAGCGCCGACGAGCACGAACTGCGCGCGGCGTGGTCGCGTTGCGCCGGTGACTCGCACGACGCACGGGCGCTGTTCGATTCGCTGATCGGGCGCCATCGTGAGGCGCACCGCCATTACCACGGTGTCCGTCACGTCACATGGGTGGTCCGCCACGTCGAAGAGCTCGCCGCCGCCGAACCGGTCGACGACCTCGGCGCGGTCGTCGTCGCCGCCTTCTTCCACGACGCGGTGTACGACCCACGAGCACCCGACAACGAGGCGGCCAGCGCCCGGCTCGCCGACCGCGAGCTCACCACGCTCGGGTGGGTCGAAGCTCGCCGGCGGCACGTGGTGACGATGGTCGAGGCGACCGCGACGCATGTCGTCCCACACGCCGCCGCGGTCGACACAGAGATCGACACGGAGATCGACACCGCGGTACTGCTCGACGCCGACCTGGCCGTGCTGGGCAGCGAGCCGGCGAGCTATCAGGCCTACGTCGCCGGGGTTCGGTCCGAGTACCACCACGTCAGCGCCGAAGACTGGCGCATCGGTCGCACGCAGGTCCTGCGGTCGTTCCTCGACCGGCCGGTGCTGTTCGCCACACCGACCGGCCGAGCGCGGTGGGAGACCAGGGCGCGGGCCAACCTGGCGGCCGAGGTGGCATCGCTGCGCGGCCCCACCTACCGTTGACCGCATGCCCGTCGACACGAGACTCGACCACACCGGCCAGACGATCGAGCTCCTGCAGGCGCTGATCCGCAACGCGTGCGTCAACGACGGCACACCCGACTCCGGCGGAGAATCCCGCAACGCCGATCTGCTCGAGTCGTTCCTCACCGGTACGAACCTCGACATCGAGCGCTTCGAGGCACGTCCCGGGCGGGGCTCGATCGTCGCCCGCATCGAGGGCTCCGACCCGGCCGCCCCGACGCTGTGCCTGATGGGGCACACCGACGTCGTGCCCGTGAACCCCGACGGCTGGACGCACGACCCGTTCGGCGGTGAGTTGATCGACGGCGAGGTGTGGGGGCGAGGCGCGATCGACATGCTCAACCTCACGTCGTCGATGGCCGTCGCATTCAAGCATCTGGCGACCACCGGCTTCCGGCCGAAGGGCACGCTGATCTACTTCGGCGTGGCCGACGAGGAGGCGGGCGGGCTGTTCGGCGCCGAGTGGGCGCTCGAGCACCACCTCGACGCGCTGCGCAGCGACTACGTGCTGACCGAGCTCGGCGGCTGGTCGTCGGTCGGTCACGACGGCACCCGCCGGTTCACCGTCAACGTCGGCGAGAAGGGACTCGCCTGGCGGCGCCTACGTATCACCGGCACGCCCGGCCACGGCTCGATGCCGTTCGGATCGGACAACGCGCTGGTCAAGGCGGCCGAGGTCGTGCGCCGCTTGTCGACCTACCGGCCAGCTGCTCAGATCAGCGACATCTGGCGTGGCCAGGTGGCGGCGATGTCGCTGCCCGACGAGATCCGCGCCGGTCTCACCGATCCCGACCGGCTCTGGACGACGCTCGAACGGTTGCCGACCTCGGCGGCGCGGATGTGCCACGCCATGACGCACACGACTCTGTCGCCCAATGTCGCCCACGGCGGCCAGAAGACGAACGTGATCCCCGATGTCATCGACATCGAGGTCGACATCCGCACCGTCCCGGGCACGACGCGCGAGGACGTCGTGGCGATGCTCGCCGATGCCCTCGGCGATCTCGCACCCCATGTCGAGGTGAGCGTCCTGCAGGACTCGCCGGCGACCGAGTCGCCGACCGCGAATCCGCTGTGGGACGCCATCGCCGCCCGCACCCAGGTCGCCTACCCCGGCGCCGAGCTGATCCCCGGGCTCATCGTCGGCGGCACCGACGCCCGTTACTTCCGCGAGCGCGGCGCGGTCGCCTATGGCGCCGGGCTGTTCTCGCCGTCGATGAGCTTCGAGACGTTCGGCGCCCGGTTCCACGGCAACGACGAGCGGATCGACGTCGAGAGCCTTGCGCTGGCCACCGACTTCTGGATCGGGATCGCCGAGCACCTGCTCGCGTGACCTGGCTCCTCGCATGATGGTTGACTTGACGTGATGTCGAACCCCAGCCCAGCGAACGGCGGCCCGCAGCCGCAGCCGCAGATCTCGCCGCCCCAGACCCGCCCCGCCGTCGAGACCATCACCCTCGTCGAGGAGCGCACGGAGACGGGCGAGCCGCCGGTCGCGCACATCGTCAAGACCGACCCAGGTGAGACGGCTGCGGCGAAGGTGCTCGAGTCACGCATCAACGGCACTCCGCTCGAGGCTCTGTGCGGGCACGTATGGGTGCCGTCACGCGACCCCCGGAAGTTGCCGATGTGCGAGAAGTGCAAGGAGATCTACGAGATGTACCGCGGCTTCAACGACGGCCTGCGCGACATCCCGGACGAATGACGCGGCGATCGGACTCACTGGCCGACTCTCAGTCGGATCCCGAGTCGAACACCGGATCTGCCTCGGTGCCGGCCGAGTTGAGGATCCGCCGGGCCGTGCGCGCCGTGCTCCTCGACCCGGCCGACCGCGTGCTGCTCGCCCGATTCGACTTCCCGACGGCTGTCGTGTGGGCCCTCCCGGGGGGTGGCGTCGAGCCGCACGAAGACCCGGTCGACGCCCTGCGGCGCGAGCTCGCCGAAGAGCTCGGCCTCGTCGGCGCCAAGATCGGCCCGCACGTGTGGAGCCGGCTCCACGTGATCCCGATGCTGAACGGCGAGTGGGACGGCCAAGCCGACCAGATCCACCTCGTCCGCACCGGCTCCTTCACGCCGGACCCCCAGATCGGGTGGGACCGCCTGAATGCCGAGTACGTCCACGAGCTCAGGTGGTGGACGCTCGCCGAGGTGCTGGCGTCGGCGGTCCGGTTCGCGCCGCGGCGTCTCGGTGAGCACCTCGGTCGCCTGCTCGTCGAGGGCACCCCTGCCGAACCCATCGACACAGGGGTCTGAAGCTCGGGATCCCTCACCGGAAGTCGCGGCTCACCGTGATGGCTGCCAGTGGGAGCACATCGAGGTGCTCGGCCACG
>DASUEW010000178.1:0-3845 GCA_036274875.1 Ilumatobacteraceae bacterium | reverse complement strand
GAGGATCGCCGTCGCCAGCTCGGCGATGACGCCGTCGGGCAGCGGTGCGAGGTCGATCCGCTCGCAGCGCACCGTGCGTTCGATCTCGGCGAGGAACTGGAGCAACGGGTGCCGCCGATGCAGTTCGTCGCTGCGATAGGTGCCGATCATCAGGACGTCGTCCAGCCCGCGTGCGCGGAGCAGCGAGATCAGCAGCGCCCGCGTCGTCTGATCGGCCCAGTGCAGGTCCTCGATGGCGACGACGACCGGCTGCCGGGCCGACACGTCGCGCAGCAGCGACTGGAGCAGACCGTCTAGGCGCGCCGGCCACTGGGACAGTGCCGTCGGCTCAGTGTCGCGACTGACGTCGACGAGCGGCGTCAACTCCGGATGGATCCCGAGTCCGAGCGCGGCCGAGACCGGTACGAGCTCGGCGA
This sequence comes from Ilumatobacteraceae bacterium, assembly GCA_036274875.1. GTDB lineage: Bacteria > Actinomycetota > Acidimicrobiia > Acidimicrobiales > Ilumatobacteraceae > JALOLG01. The sequence goes on along the minus strand of DASUEW010000178.1, from coordinate 3,429 downwards.
CGATCTCGGAGATCGCGCTCAGGGGCCGGATCTCACCGCCGTGCTCGAGGCATCGCCCGCACAACGCATGCACCGCGCGCGCACGAGCATCGTCGAGCAGCTCGTCGAGGAGGCGGCTCTTGCCGATCCCGGCCTCGCCCGCCACGAGCAGCAGTGGAACACGATGCGCGGGGTCGCGCGCCAGCAGCGAGTCGATGGCCAGTCGCCCTGTCCTGACCTCCTCGTCTCGACCGACGATCCGGTCGCTCGAGAGCCGCCTGTTCATCGCTTCCATCATCGCACTCGCATCGTCATCGATCGCCGGGTCGGCCTCATCGGGACGGCTACCTCAGATCGGACGTGAGGTACCTCAGATGCACATCTGAGGCACCGAGCACGTCACGATCGGGCGCCAACCCAATGACCCCCGAGGTCGTTCGCCTGCAACATCGCCGGCATGGCCCCCGACGACCACGACAAGAACCTGGCCAAAGGCGCCGCCGACGACCTACGCATCGGCGCCGCCGTGACTCGGCTCGAGGCGGCGGTCGAGCGCAGGACCGGGTTCGGACGGGCGACCAACACGGCGTCGATCACGCTCGTCGACGGCCTGCGGTGCTGCAGCGAAGAGGGTGCGTGGTCGATCGACACCGACCTCCCGACCGGACTCGGCGGGTCAGGCTCGGCGCCCACTCCCGGCGTCCTGTTGCGAGCGGCATTGGGGAGCTGCCTGGCGATGGGCTACCGGCTGCGCGCCGCTCGGCGCGGCATCCCGGTGCGATCGATCCGGGTGACCGTCGAGAGCGATTCCGAGATCGACGGCATGCTCCGCGCCACATCGACGGCGCCGCCGGGGTTCACGGCGATCCGTTACCACGTCGAGCTCGACACCAGTGCGCCGGCCGAGACCATCGAGGCGTTGGTCGACGAGGCCGACCAACTGAGCCCGATCCTCGACGCCGTCGGCCGCGCCAACCCGCTGCGCCGATCGCTCTCGATCGTCGACGGTGCCGCCTGATGGACGCCCGCCGACATCTCCTGGTCCAGCGGCGTGGCTGGGATCGGGCGTCCGCCTACTACGCCCGGTACTGGCAGCGCCAACTGCTGCCCGCCCAGCGGCTACTGATCGACAGGGCCGAGCTCCGCCGTGGCGACCGCGTGCTCGACGTCGCCTGCGGAAGCGGCGAGATGACGATCGCCGTGGCCGCCGCCGTCTCCCCCGGCGGGCGGGTGGTGGCCACGGACCTCTCGCCGAAAATGGGGTCGGCGACCGAGGTCCGTGCCACCATCGCCGGCACTGACAACGTGGAGGTCGCCTGCTGCGACGCCGAGCAACTGACCGTCGACGGCCCGTTCGACGTGGCCCTGTGCTCGCTCGGCCTGATGTACGTGCCGCATCCGGCGATCGCAGTCGCCGAGTTGCGCCGGGTGTTGCGGCCAGGCGGTCGCGTCGTGGTCTCCGTGTGGGGCGATCGGCGTCACTGTGGCTGGGCCTCGGTGTTCGGCATCGTCGATGCACGCGTCACGAGTGACGTGTGCCCGCACTTCTTCGCCCTCGGCGCACCGGGGATCCTGACCGGACTGCTCCGTGACGCCGGATTCGTCGACGCGGGCGAGGCGCGCCTGAACGTCTCGCTCGACTACCGCGACGGCGACGAGGCACTCGGCGCGGCGTTCCTCGGCGGTCCGGTGGCGCTCGCCTACGGCCGGTTCGACACCGAAACCCGCGAACAGGTGGCGGACGAGTACCTCGCCTCGATCGAGGACTACAGGACCGACCACGGCGGCTACGCCGTGCCTGGCGAGTTCGTCGTCGCCTCGGCCCGCAATCCGGATTGACATCACCGCTCGAAACCCAGATACCCACTCCCAGACATCCAACCCAGACATCCAACAAGGAGAAGAACCATGACCATGACCGACAAGCCCGTCGACAACGGCGTGAACACCGAAGCCCTGATCGGCGCCCGCAACGCCCTCACCGAGCAGCCCGCCGCGGCTGACTTCACCTGGCGGGCAACATGCTCGTGGGTACACGGAACACACAGCACGTCGACGGTCGAAGGCTTCGCCGGCCTCGGCCAGGAGATGAACCATCGCACGAAGTACCGGTTCGAGGTCGACCACCCGGAGTGCTTCGCATCGCAGGATCTCGGCGCCACTCCGGTCGAGATCGTCCTCGTCGGGCTGGCCGGCTGCCTGACAGCAGGCGTGGCGGCCGTCGCCCAGCATCGCAACGTTCAACTGCGATCGGTCACGGCGACGATCGAGGGGCACATGAACGTGCTCGGCATCCTCGGCGCCGACCCCGACGTGCGCAACGGATTCGACGGCGTTCGAGTCCGCTTCGACATCGACGCCGACGCGCCGCGAGCCGACATCGAGGCGATCGTGGCGCAATCGCAGAAGCGGTCGGCGGTGTTCGACATCGTCACCAATCCCACCGACGTCGTCGTCGAAGTCGCCTGACCGGCGACGGCGCGATCCCCGCCAGTCCTGACGTGCGCACCACCGCGGTCGTGATCGGCGCCGGCCACAGCGGGCTCGCCGTCAGCCGCCGCCTCACGGAGCGCTCGATCGACCACGTCGTGATCGAGCGCGGTGAGGTGGCGAACTCCTGGCGCACCGAACGGTGGGACTCGCTGAGACTGCTCACGCCCAACTGGCTCACGAACCTCCCCGGCCTGCCGTACCGAGGTGATCAACCGGATGGCTACATGGCGGCCGGCGATCTGGCGACCCACATCGGCGGCTATGCGGCCACGATCGATGCTCCGGTGCACACCCGAACCACCGTGATGCGTGTGAGCGCGGGGTCGTGCGGCTATGACGTCGTGACCGATCGTGGATGCTGGCAGTGCGCGGCGTTGGTGATCGCCAGCGGACCCTGCAACTCGGCCCGGGTCCCGTCGGCGGCGGCGTCCCTGCCGCCGACGATCGACGTCCGCACCGCGATGGACTACCGGTCACCGGCCGGCTTGCGGGATGGCGGCGTGCTCGTGGTCGGCGCGTCCGCCACCGGCGTCCAGCTGGCAGAGGAGATCCACCGCTCGGGACGGCCCGTGACGCTCGCCGTCGGTGAGCACGTCCGCATGCCGCGCACGTACCGGGGGCGCGACATCTTCTGGTGGACCGACGCCACCGCCACCCTCGACGAGCGATACGACGAGCTCGACGACCTCGTCCGGGCGAGAGGTCTGCCGTCACCCCAGTTGGTCGGCTCGTCCGACCGTCGATCGGTCGACATCAACCACCTCGCCCGCGAGGGCGTCACGATCGTCGGGCGCCTGGGACGGATCACCGACGGCCGGGCGCAGTTCTCCGGCTCGCTGACGAACACGTGCGCCCTCGCCGACCTCAAGATGAACCGCCTGCTCGACCGGCTCGATGCATGGGCGCTGCACAACGGCGCCGACGTCGAACCGCCCGAGCGGTTCCGACCCACGCAGG
>DASUEW010000177.1:0-5221 GCA_036274875.1 Ilumatobacteraceae bacterium | reverse complement strand
CCCGGCCGGCGACCGTCGACGATCGCCGAGAAGCCCTCGACCGGCTGCGACGGGCGCGGGAACATGATCCCGTTGGCGGACGTGATCGCGGCCCCCGACGGCGGTCCCTCGGCGAGCGTGTCGGCCGGCAGCACGGCCCGGCCGATGAGCCGCGGTTCGCGGCTGTGACCGCGACCGTGACCGTCGTCGCCGGCGAACGCCGGGAACGCCGGGAGCGACGCCAGAGCCGTGAGTGCCACGAGGTCTCGGATGAGTATGAACTTGGAACGCATGTCGGTGTCCTCTCTGTGTCGTGTCGGGCTGACGGGCAACTGCCGGTGGTCAGCCCGCCACCGGTCATCGTGAACGTCCCGACGTCCCGCGTGCATCGGGCGCGGGTCCCGACCCGGGCCCGCACCTGATCCTGGGACAGGCCGGGACACCGCCCGGGCACGGATCGGGACTCCCGTACCATTCGCTCGGGACACCGGCCCGCCTACGATCGGAACTGGACCGGAGGAATGCGGATGGAGCAGTTCGACCACGGGTCGAGATCGGCGCCCCCCGACCGCAGTCGCGTCTGGGTGCCGTGCGCCATCGCCGTCATCTCCGTGACCGCCGGCGGGATCGTGCTACTGGGATTTCGCGTCACGAACCGTGGTCAGGAGCCGGCCGGTCAGAACTGGTGGTTGGTGACGTGGTTCTGTGTCGGGCTCACGTACTCGGTGGTCGGGGCGGCGCTCGTCGCCCGATCGTCGAGGCGCAACCTCGGCGTCGGCTTCCTCGTCGTCGCTGGTTCGGCCATCGTGTGCGCGGTCGCCACCCAGTACCGGGGCTACCGCCCGACCGCCGATCGCCACCCACGGGTTCCGGCGTTTGCCGAGGCGGCGACGTGGGCGCGTCCAGTCGGTGAGGGGGTGCTCGTCGCGTTCGTGACGTGGGAGCTGTTGCCGCTCACCTGGCGCTCCGATCGTCGTTGTCGCGCCGCCCGCACCGTCGCCCTGGCCGGCATCGGCCTCGTGACGGTTGGGCGCCTGACCGGCGAGTGGCCGCCGACGTTCGGCACGAACCCACTCGCCGTCACGACGGGCTTCCCGAACGACGCACTGCACTGGGCCGAGGTCGTCGGCATGTGGCTGATCGCGATCGTCGCCACAGTCGGCATGACGCTCCTTGCCCGTCACTGGCTGGGCCACCGTCGGCCGGCCGGCGACCCGCTCGAGGGCTGGTTGTTCGCCGGGGCGGCGGCGGCGTGGCTGGCGATCGTCCCGTCGAGCCTCGACGTCGTCGACTGGCAGCTCCCTGGTCGCGACGTCGTGTCGCCGCTGTTGCTCCTGGCGACGGTTCCATTGCTCGTCGCCGGGGCGATCGTCGAAGCGCTCCGTCAATCGACGTCCGGGCTCGAGCAGCCGTCACATCGCGGCTTCGAATGGGTGCTGCTCGCGGCCGGGATCGCGGTGGTCTACACCGGGCTCGTCGGCGGGCTCGGGAGCCTGTTCGGCGGGAGCGGTCCGACGTGGTTCCTCGTCGCCGCGACCGGCGCCCTCGCACTCATCGCCGAGCCCGCCCGTCATCGAACCCAGCGCCTGGTCGACCGCCTCGTGTACGGCGCACGCGACGACCCGTTGGGCGTCGTGCAACGGGTCGTCGACCACGTCGGCACCGACACGGGTGACGATCTGCTCCCAGCGCTCGTGACCAGCCTCGAGCGCGAGCTCCGGCTCGATTCGGTCGCCATCGACCTCGTGGCGCCTGGCGGCTGGCAGCGCGCGGCCTCGGTCGGGCCGGCCACCGTGAACTGCCGAGAGGTCCTGTTGCGGCACCGCGACGATGTCGTCGGACGCTTGGTTGTCGGGTGGACCGACGGACCATCGATCCGCCCCCGCGATCGGCTCATCCTCGAGCAGCTCGCCGGCCCGCTCGGCCTCGCCGTGAGCTGGGTCCGGCTGGCGGCCGATCTGCGCCGGTCGAGCGTCGCGGTGGTCTCCGCCCGCGAGGAGGAACGGCGCCGGTTGCGTCGTGATCTGCACGACGGCCTCGGCCCGACCCTGACCGGGGTGTCACTCGGGATGCGGACCGCGATGCGCCAGCTCGACCGCTCGATCGACGCCGGGAGCAACACACCGCCCCGCGAGCTCCTCGAGCGGCTCGCCGACGAGATCGACTCGGTCGTGGTCGAGCTCAAACGGATCGTGCGTGACCTGCGACCCACCGCGCTCGACCAGCTCGGGCTCGTCGGCGCGCTCGCCGAGTTCACGCGCAAGTTCGACGGGGACCTCGAGATCCACCTGGCGCTCCCGGCCGACCCCGATCCGCTCCCGGCCGCGGTCGAAGTCGCCGTCTACCGCATCGTGACCGAAGCGGTCACGAACGTCGTGCGCCACGCGAGCGCGGCGAGGTGCTGGTTGACGGTGGTCACCGGCGCGACGGTCGAGATCGACGTCATCGACGACGGAGTCGGCATCGGCGGTCACGTATCGGACGGCGTCGGGCTGACGGCGATGCGGGAGCGCGCCGCCGAGCTCGGAGGTGCCGTCCGGTTCCTGCCCAACACCCCGCGCGGCACGCATGTCCACGTCCAACTCCCGGCGGCGCTGCCATGAAACCGCTCCGGGTTGCGATCGTCGACGATCACCCGATGTTCCGGATGGGCCTGGCGGTGGCGATCGGCGAGATGGAAGGCATCGAGCTCGTCGGAGAAGCCGACGACGCCGACAAGGTCGAGGCGCTCGTCGCGTCGACCGCACCGGACCTGGTCCTGCTCGACGTCAGGCTCGGTGATGCGTCCGGCTTGGAGGTCAACCGTTGGCTTGCCGAGCATCACCCGTCGGTGAAGGTGATCATGCTGACGATGTCGGAGGATCACGACACCGCGCTCACGGCGTTGCGCGACGGCGCGTGCGGCTATCTCGTGAAGGGGGCCGGGCCGGAACGTGTCGAGCACGCGCTGCGTGTGGCGGCCGCCGGCGACGTCGTGCTCGATCACGATCTGGCGCAGGCCGTGAGCGAGCTCGCCCGGTTGCGCAACCGACCCTCCAGCCGGCCGTTCCCCGAGCTCACCACACGCGAGTTCGGCATCCTCGAGCTCGTCGCCGAAGGTCTCGACAACCATGCCATCGCCAAGCGCCTGGTGCTCAGCCCGAAGACGGTGCGCAATCACGTGTCGAACGTGATGTCGAAGATCCACGCCATCGATCGGCCACACGCGATCGTGCTGAGCCGCCGGCTGGGACTCGGCGAGACGCTCGACGGTGAAGGTGACCAATGACATCGATCAGCGATTGCGCCGATCTGTATTCGCGATCGATGATTTCGATGTGTGACCTGGTCGGGAGATAACTTCGTCGGTATGGCGCAGATGCTGAGCCGCGGTCCGGTCTCCGGGACCGCGGCGGGGAGGGGTCGCAAGCGCAAGCCGTTCTTGCTCGACCTCTACTCGACCGCGGTCGGCAAGAAGTACGTGATGGCGATCACCGGGCTCATCGGCATCGGCTTCGTGATCTTCCACATGGTCGGCAACCTCAAGATGTACCTCGGTCTGATCAATCACGACGGCGAGCGCGTCTACGACGTCGACGTGTACGGCGAGTTCCTCCGCGAGCTCCTCGTTCCGATCCTTCCCCGCACGTACTTCTTGTGGATCATGCGGCTGGTGCTGATCGGCGCCGTCGTGTTGCACGTGCACGCCGCCTACACGCTCACGATCCTCAACCGGCGGGCGCGGCCGGTGAAGTATCAGTCGGCGCGCGACTACCAGGTGGCCAACTTCGCCAGCCGCACGATGCGCTGGACCGGCATCATCGTGCTGCTGTTCTTGTTCTGGCACCTCGCCGACTTCACGTGGGGCTGGTTCAACCCCGATTACGCGCGCGGCGAGGTGTACCGCAACGTCGACGCCAGCCTCTCGCGCCTGCCGGTCGCCGCCCTGTACATCGTGGCCAACATCGCCCTCGGCATCCATCTGTTCCACGGAACGTGGAGCCTGTTCCAGTCGATGGGCTGGAACAACCCGCGCTTCAACGAGTGGCGACGCGGCCTCGCCGCCGGCGTGGCGACCATCATCGTGGTCGGCAACGTGTCGTTCCCGATCGCCGTGATCGCCGGCATCATCGAGCACCCGGCCGTGTGACGAGGAGAACCACATGAGCATCGACACGGCACTCCCCTCGGCACCTGACAGGTCTGGGTCACCGGGTTCGCTGAAGCTCGACGCCAAGGTTCCGGACGGACCGCTCGCCGAGAAGTGGGACAACTTCAAAGAAGGCGAGAAGTTGGTCAACCCGGCCAACAAGCGCAAGTTCAAGATCCTCGTCGTCGGTACCGGCCTCGCCGGCGCGTCGGCGGCGGCGACGCTCGCCGAGCTCGGCTATCAAGTCGAGGCGTTCACGTACCACGACTCGCCGCGGCGTGCCCACTCGATCGCCGCCCAGGGCGGCATCAACGCGGCCAAGAACTACAAGGGCGACGGCGACTCGATCTACCGCCTCTTCTACGACACGATCAAGGGTGGCGACTTCCGCAGCCGCGAGGCCAACGTGCACCGCCTCGCCCAGTTGTCGGTCGACATCATCGACCAGATGGTTGCCCAGGGCGTGCCGTTCGCCCGCGAGTACGGCGGCCTGCTCGACAACCGCAGCTTCGGCGGCGCCCAGGTCAGCCGCACGTTCTACGCCCGCGGCCAGACGGGGCAGCAGTTGCTGCTCGGCGCCTACCAGCAGCTGGCGCGCCAGATCGGCCTCGGCAATGTGACGCTCTGGAACCGCGTCGAGATGCTCGACGTCGTCGTCGTCGACGGGCGGTGCGCCGGCATCGTCACTCGCGACCTGCTCACGGGCGAGATCGCCTCGCACGCCGGGCACGCGGTCGTGCTCGCCACCGGCGGGTACGGCAACGCGTTCTTCCTGTCGACCAACGCGATGGCGTGCAACACGAGCGCGATCTGGCGGGCCCACCGCAAGGGCGCCTACTTCGCCAACCCGTGTTACACGCAGATCCATCCGACCTGCATCCCGCAGGCCGACGAGTTCCAGTCGAAGCTGACACTGATGTCGGAGTCGCTGCGCAACGACGGCCGGGTGTGGGTGCCACTGAACGCTGACGAGACGCGGCCGGCCAACGAGATCCCCGATCACGAGCGCGACTACTACCTCGAGCGGATCTACCCGAGCTTCGGCAACCTCGCCCCGCGCGACATCGCGTCGCGTGCCACCAAGCGCGCCGTCGACGCGGGTCGTGGCGTCGG
>DASUEW010000176.1:0-3775 GCA_036274875.1 Ilumatobacteraceae bacterium | reverse complement strand
GTCGACTTGCCAGAACCCGACTCACCGACGATGCCGATGCTGCCGCCCGGTTCGACCTCCAGATCGACCCCGCGCAGCGCCCGCCGCTCACCACGGGCGCCGAGCAGCGAGGTGCGGGGCAGGCGGAACGTCCGGTGGATGCCGTCGGCGACGAGCAGCGGTTCGGTCACGCCGGAACCTCATCGCTTGGTGTGTCGCCCCACGAAGTGCGGCGAGCAGCCGCGACCAGCTCGGCCGTGTACTCGTGACGAGGCTGGCGCACCAAGTCGTCGGTCGCACCGTGCTCGACGATGCGTCCCTCGCGCATCACCACGATCGACCGCGCCACCTCGGAGACGAGGGCGATGTCGTGGGTGATGAACACGAGAGCGGTGCCCTGCTCGGCGATCAGTGCGTCGAGGAGCGCGAGCACGTCGGCCTGCACCGTGACGTCGAGGGCGGTGGTCGGCTCGTCGGCGATCAGCAGCGCCGGACCGCACGCCAGCGCGATCGCGATCCCGACGCGCTGGCGCTGCCCCCCGGACAACTGGTGCGGATAGGCGTTGACGGTGCGCTCGGGATCGGGCAACGCCACCTTCCGACACCACTCGAGCGCCGCCGCGGCAGCATCCGCGCGGCTGAGCCCGTTGTGGATCCGCAACGGCTCGGAGATCTGGCGGCCGATGCGCATCACCGGGTTCAGCGCCCGTAGCGGGTTCTGGAACACCATCGCGATCCGTTCGCCGCGGATCGCCGCCAGTTCGCGGTCGGAACGTCCGCGCAGCTCGACACCGTCGAACACGACGCTCCCCGACACCCTCGTGCCGTCGGGCTCCAAGCCGACGATCGACAAGGCCGACAGCGTCTTGCCCGACCCCGACTCACCGATGATGCCGAGCCGCTGTCCGCGGTCGACCGCGAAGGACACGTCGTCGACCACCCGGTTCGCACCGATCTCGACCGTGAGCTGATCGACGCGCAGGAGCGTCACGGCCCACCTCCACCATCGGTGCCGATGTTCACGACACTCGTGAACGTCGGCGACGCCGTTGCCGACCGGCCCCGCAGCTGTGGGTCGACGGCCTCCCGCAAACCGTCACCCAAGAGGTTGAACCCGAGCGTGGCGAGCACGACCGCGAGACCTGGGAACACGACCGCCCCCGGGTGCACGGTGACCGACTGCTGCAATCCCTCGAGCATCCGTCCCCATGAGGGCGTGCCGACCGGAGTCAGTCCGAGATAGCTCAAGGCCGCCTCGGCGAGCACGGCCAGGCCGGCGAACAACGAGAGCTGCACGATCACCGTCGGTGCGATGTTGGGCAGGATGTGGCGCCAGACAGTCCGCCACGTCGACGAGCCCGACGCACCGGCGGCGAGGATGTAGTCGTTGGTCAGCACGCGCGCGACCTCGCCACGCACGACGCGGGCGAGCACCACACCGAAGCCGATCCCGACGGCCAGCGACACCGTCCAGACCGATCCCTTCAGGGCGGCGACGAGCACCAGCGCGAGGATCAACGTCGGCAGCGCGATCAGCACGTCGATCACATGGGCGAGGCCTTCGCCGACCCAGCGCGGTGAGATCGCGCTGAGCACACCCAATGTGATGCCGATCACGGCCGCGATGAGCACCGAGACGCCGGCGACGAGCAGCGTGGTTCTGGAGCCGACGAGCACCTGCGTGAACAGGTCCTTGCCACCACCGTCGGTGCCGAACCAGTGGTCCCACGAGATCGGCTGCCACCGGTCACCCGGATCGACCTTCTTCGGGTCGTACGGCGTCCACGCGAGCGACACGAGCGCGGCGAGCACGACACCGCCGACGAGCACGGCACCGATCCGCCCCGACCACGAGCGCCACACATGTCTCACGGTGTCACGTCCCGGCTCGCAGGCGCGGATCGACGAGGCGGTGGAGCACGTCGACGAGGAAGCCGATCAGGAGCACGATCACGGCGATCAACAAGACGGTGCCCTGCACCTTCTCCAGATCCCGCGAGCCGACGTCCTTGACGAGCATCTGACCGACACCCGGCAGCGCGAACACCCGCTCGATCACGACGACGCCCGCGATCAGGCTGGCGACCTGCACGCCGAGGATCGAAACGATCGGCAGCGACGCGTTGCGCAGCCCGTGGCGGAACAACGCCTGGGTCCGTGTCAGGCCCTTCGCCCGCGCGGTGCGGATGTACTCCTGATGCAAGACGTCGAGGGTGGCGGAGCGCACGAACCGCATCAGCACGGCGCCTTGCGACAGGGCGAGCGTGATCGTCGGCAGCACGAGCGACCGGATCGCACGACCGGGGTCGCTCCACCCGTCGGGCGGGAACCCCTGGGACGGGAGGATGTGCCAGTGGACGGCGAACAGGATCACGAGCATCAGGCCCACCCAGAACGTCGGCAGCGCGATTCCGAACTGGCTGACCACCGACAAGGCGAGCCCGTCGGGCTTGCGGTGACGAGCTCCGGCGACGATTCCGAGCGGTACCGCGACCAGGATCGACAGCGCGGTCGACGCCAGCACGAGCGGCGCGCTCACCTCGAGCTTCTGCTTGAGCTCGTCGGCGACCGAGGCACCGTTCAACGCCGAGGTCCCGAAGTCGCCGGTCAGGATGCCGCCGATCCAGTCGCCGTACTGCTCGACGAGCGGCCGATTGAGGCCGAGCGACTCGCGCAGCGCCTCGATTCGCTCGGGCGGGGCGTCGGTGCCACCGACGACGACGGCGAGATCACCGGGGAGCAACCGCAGCAGGAGGAACACCACGACGCTGGTGACGAAGAAGGCGACGACGAGCAACCCCAAACGGCGCAAGAGGAAGAGCGTCATCGCTCCTCCATCCTGCCCCAATCCTGGTCCGATCAACCGGCGACGGTGATCCCGGAAGCGTCGAACCGCGAGGCGGTGTCGTTGAGCGGGTATCCCGTCACGCCCTGGTGCGCCACGGTGAGGTCGGCACCCAACAGGAGCCAGTCGACCGGTGAGTCCTCGGAGATCTGACGCGCCGCCTGCTTCAGGAGGTCGGTCGCCGCCTCGGGTGTCGCCGCCACCTTGGCGTCGCCGATCAGCTGCTGGACCTCGGGGCTGTCGTAGTGCCAGTAGTAGTCGGGATTGGCGTAGTTGCCGATGTCACGCGGTTCGACGTGCAGGACCGCCGTCAGGTCGTAGTCGCCGTTCGTGTACACCTGCTCGAGCCAGACGGAGAACTCGACGGTCTGGATCTCGACGTCGATCCCGACGTCGGCGAGCTGCGACGCCACGAACTCGGCAGTGGTCGTCGGGTAGATGTTCGGGTAGACGAACACCAGGTCGAGCCCGTCGCCGTAGCCGGCATCGGCCAGCAGCTGGCGCGACGCGTCGGGGTCGAACGGCGCGATGTCGGTGAGGTCCTCGTACCACGGATCGGTCGGCGGCACCGGTCCGCCGATGATCGTCCCGAAGCCGTTGTAGAGCTCCTTCACACCTTCCTTGTCGATCGCCTGGCGGATCGCGAGGCGGACGTTGCGGTCGGCGAGCGCCTCGCGCGAGTTGTTGAACCCGAGCGTGAACTCGCCGTTGGTGGTGCCCTCGTTGACGACGTAGTCAGGGTTCTCCTGCAGCGGTCCGACGAGGTCGCTGTTGACGCCCGTGAGGATGTCGACGTCGCCGGTGGTGAACGCGTTGACCGCTGCGTTCGGATCGGTGAAGTACAGGAACGTGACGCCCGAGATCGACGGCACTTCCCCCCAGTAGTCGGCGTTGACGCCGAGCGAGATCGACGTGCCCGTGTTCCATTCCTCGAACACGAACGGGCCGGTG
>DASUEW010000175.1:0-3441 GCA_036274875.1 Ilumatobacteraceae bacterium | reverse complement strand
CACCGGCCCGTCGACCAGATCCCCTGCTGCAGGATCGGCCGCAGGATCGGGATCGGACGCAGGATCGGACGCGGGATCGGACGCGGGATCGGGATCGGTGGGATCGGTGGGATCGGACACCGGGCCGAGTCCGGGATCGGTCGTCGGGTCGCCGGAAGCGGTGGTCACGGCCCCGCCGGTTGCGACGCTGGTGTTGATCGGAACCCGGTCGCTGTCGCCGAGATATCCGATCACCTGGCCGGCGCGAACCGCAGTCCCGACCCGAGCGAGGGCGGTGAGCCGCAGGGCCGCGGGGGCCGCTCCGTCGTTGGTACCCGGGTTGTCGTCGTTGAACCCCGCGTAGTGATAGCTCGTTCCGCCGGTGTCGGTGATCGTCAGCTCGACCCGCCCGGTGCCGGCGTCCTCGTACACGACCGACGTCACGACGCCGTCGGCGGCGGCGAGAACGGGCTGCAGTTTGCGGCCGTACACGATCGCCGGGTTGGGTTCCTCGCATGCCTCGCCGACACACGGTGGGGGCGGGGCGACGGCTGCCGGGCCGAGCAACGGGAAGGCGAGTGAGATCTGGCCGTCGGCCGAGTCCGGGATGACCGGGGGGATGCCCGACAGCAGCTCGAGGCCGGGTGGCTGGGCGTACAGGCGTTCCGGGAGCGGTCCGCCCTGGAAGTACGCCAGCGTGTCGAGCCAGCGCCACTGGTACTCGCGGATCGTGAGCACGTTGCCCGCTTCCGGCTTGGGAACGATGTCCATCAGCGCCGGGTCTCTGAGGGCCGCCGGGTAGTACCAGATGACGGGCACCACCGACACGTCGTTGTCGTAGCGGCGCAAGATCGCCGTGACGTCGGCCGCGGCTCGCTCGTCCTGCACCCACGGTGGGGCGAGGTACGCCTCGGGGTAGCCGGCGTAGTTCGCCCAGGTCCGCGTGATGTACTGGTACGCGCCGGACGCCCCGCCCTTGTTCGGTGGCACGTCGTACGTATCGCGCGATTCCATCCAGCGGATCGTGAGCAGGATGTACTCGATCTCGTCGGGTCGCACGATGACGTCCATCGCCGCCTCCGGCACCGTGGTGGTGGTGGTCGTCGTTCCGCTGTCCGGCACGATCGTGTCGACCGCGGTCGTCGCCGGTCCGGCGATCGTCGTGCTGGTCGACGTCGCCGTCGGCACGGTGGTCGACGTGGTGCCGCTGGGCGGGACGTCGGTCGTGGTGGTCGGCGCGACGGTGGTCGCCGTGGTGGTCGTCGGTGGATCGCTGCTGGTCGTCGGTGGTTCGACGGTGTCGGGCGTCGTCGTGGTGGTGCTGGACTCGTCGGGGTTCGCGAGCGCGATCGAGCCCGGCAGCGCGATCAGCGCCACCACCGCGGGGGCGACGGCGCGCAGCAGATTCGAACGGGACACCATGCTCATGACCTCACGCCGGACCAGCGAGATACCAGGGTATACGGCGCGTCTTCATCGGCAGGCGCTGACTGAACCTTGAGCGCGACGGGGATATCGTTCGAGCGCCGTGGATCCAACGCGTGACGTCATCCTCGCCGTCGACATCGGTGCCACGAAGTTCGCGGCCGGCCTCGTGACGTTGCGAGGCGAACTGCTCGACCGCACGTTCGTGCTGGTCGAGCGCGACGTCGGTCCGCAGTCGCACTTCGCAGCGCTGGCGGGGATCGTCCGCCAGCAGCTCGACCAGGTCGAAGAGCACCACGGCGTCGTCGTCACGGCGATCGGGGTCGGGTGCACCGGACCCATCGAGCGCCAGTGCGCGACCGTGTCCCCCGTGAACATCCCGGCGTGGCGGGAGTTCCCCTTGCGCCAGCACCTGAGCGACCTGTTCGAGCTCCCGGTGTACGGCGACCTCGAAGCCAAGGCCCTGGCGTTGGCCGAAGGGTGGCTCGGCGCGGCCCGGGGCCTGTCGACGTTCTGTGCGCTCACGGTGTCGACGGGCATCGGCGGTGGGATCGTCATCGACGGCGAGTTGCTCGACGGGGCGACCGGGAACGCCGGCCACATCGGCCACATCATCGTCGAACCCAACGGCCGTCGTTGCGCGTGCGGCGCGCGTGGCTGTCTCGAAGCCGAGGCGTCGGGTACCGCCATCGAGGCGATCACCGGACGGCCACCGACGCAACCGACCTACGAGATCATGCGTCGCACCGGCCGCCTCGTCGGTCGCGCATCCGCGTCGCTGTGCAACGTGCTCGACCTCGATCTGGTCGTGGTGGGGGGCGGCGTGGCGCTGGGGTTCGCGGCGACGTTCTTCAACGCCGCTCAGGAGGAGCTCGACCGCCACGCCCTGATCGGGCGTGGGGTCCGACCACGGATCACACCGGTCCGCCTCGGCGACCAGGGGCCGTTGATCGGCGCCGGCGCGGTCGCGATCAGGGGGATCCGCCGTCACTCATGAACAATGTTTCGGATCCGACCCGAGTTGGGAGACTACGACGATGACGAAGATCCGTGCGCGGAGCTCTGGCAGCATCCGGGACATGCGCGGCCGGGGCGGCGGCGGTGGGCTCGGCGGTGGGCTCGGTGGCATGAACTTCCCGATCAAGGCGGGCGGTGGCCTGCTCGGCATCGTCGTGCTGCTGGCCACGATGTTCCTCCCGAAGCTGCTCGGCGGGCTCGGCGGCACATCGGCGGCGAGCGTCCCGCCAGCGTCGGGGTCGTCGGGCGAGGACGTCGAGTGCGTGACGGAGATCGAGCAGATCGTGTGTGGAGCCGTCGAGGACGTGCAGCCCTACTGGACGACGCAGTTCCCGGCGTCGTTCCAGACCGAGTACGAACCCGCCGACACCGTGTTCTTCTCCGGCTTCATCGACACCGGTTGCGGCCAGGCTTCGTCGGAGGTCGGCCCGTTCTACTGCCCGCCCGACAAGCTCGTCTACTTCGATCTCGACTTCCTCGTCCAGCTGCAGGAGCAGTTCGGCGCCACGGGTGATCTGGCCGCCCAGTACATCGTCGCCCACGAGTACGGCCATCACGTGCAGAACCTGCTCGGGATCAACGCCCAGATGCGCCAGGCGCAGCAGAACGACCCCGACCGGGCCAACGAGTACTCGATCGCGCTCGAGCTACAGGCCGACTGCCTCGCAGGGACCTGGGCGGGCGATGCTTCCGCCGCCGGCCAATTCGACAATCCACAGGAGGTCGAGGAGGCACTCAACGCGGCCGAGGCCGTCGGCGACGACCGGATCCAGCAACAGACGCAGGGTCAGGTCAACCCCGAGACCTGGACGCACGGCTCGTCGGAGCAACGCGCCCAATGGTTCCGCCAGGGGTTCGACTCCAAGGATCCCGTCACCTGCAACGGCACGTTCGACGGGCTGAACATCTGATTCGAGTCCGCCGGCGCGGTGATTGGTGCGGGCGCAGGCGCCGGCTCAGACGGTGAGACGCCGGTAGAGGGCCTCGGCCGGGCCGCGCCCGAAGCGGCGCTGCCACGCG
>DASUEW010000174.1:0-2778 GCA_036274875.1 Ilumatobacteraceae bacterium | reverse complement strand
AGGTCTACAGCAGTCACGCGTCGCTCGGGGTTCATCCCGCGGTCACGTTCGCGGTGCTCGACCGGCTCCGGCTCCCCGAGGGTCAGTGGCGCCCGTTTCAGGCGCCCTGCGCGCTGCGGCTCTGGTATCCACGCCCCGTCTCGTGGAAGGCCGAACCCGGACGTCGCGCCAGACTCGTCTAGATCTGACTCGCCACGCCTGCGGGGCCGGGAACGCATTGATGGTCAAGTCGCCGATGCGAGCGACGAGGCGCCAGCCGAGGAGCGGCCAGCAACGGCCTGCGTGGTCGGGGAACGCAATGATGAGTCAGCCGATCCGACGGTCGTGGCCGTGCCAGTGCGGCTCGCGCAGCTCACGCTTCAGGATCTTGCCGGTGGCGTTGCGCGGCAGTTCGGCGACGAACTCGACCGACGTCGGGCACTTGTAGTGCGCCAGGTTGGCGCGGGCGTGGGTGATGATCTCGGCCTCGGTGACCTGTGCCCCAGACGAGCGAACGACGATCGCTTTCACCGTCTCACCCCAGCGCTCGTGGGGCACACCGATCACCGCCACCTCGGCGACACCGGGATGGCTCATCAGAACGTTCTCGACCTCCGCCGGGTAGATGTTCTCGGCGCCCGAGACGATCATGTCCTTGACGCGATCGTGCAGGTAGAGGCGACCGTCACGCAGGTAGCCGGCGTCGCCGGACCGGAACCAACCGTCAGCATCGATTGCTTCGGCGGTCGCCGTCGGGTTCCGCCAGTACCCGGTCATCACCTGATCGCTGCGGATCCACACCTCGCCGACGCCGCCGACTCCATCGACCGTGCGATCGGCACCCGTCTCGGGATCGACGATGCGCAGTTCGACCCCGTCCAAGGGGTGGCCGCACGATCGCAGCAGTTCGGGTCGCGACGGGTCGTGGTCCTCGGCGCGCAGCGTCGTGACCGCTCCACTCGTTTCGGTCAGCCCATATCCCTGCATGAATTTGCAGTCGAACGCGTCGAACAGGTCGAGCAGGACGCGATCGCTGATCGGGGATGCGCCGTAGACGACGGTCTCGAGCGATGACGGGTCGGCCATCCCCTCGTTGCGACGTGCCAGGATCAGTTGGAGGATCGCCGGCACCAGGATCGCGTGGGTGACCCGGTAGCACCCGATGTCGCGCAGGATCGCCTCACCGTCGACCTCCCGGTGCAGCACGACGGTGCCGCCGAAACCCATCACCATCAGGTTCCATCCGGTCCCGGCGATGTGGAAGAGCGGCGACACCCCGATGCTGACCATCCCGGGGTGAAAACCCCACACCGGGGACGTCGCGCTGACCATCGCGAAGAAGTTGCGGTTGCTGAGCATCGCGCCCTTCGGAGTACCGGTGGTGCCCGACGTGTAGAGCTGTAGAGCCGTGTCGTCCCGCGTGGCCGGAACGCCGGGATCGTCGGCCGGCTGCGCACCGATCCACGTCTCGTACGGCTCCCAGCGCGCGTGGCCGTCGAGGGCGATGATGCGGGTGCCCGGCAGTAGCTCCTCGATCTGCTCGATGCGGTCGGCGAGATCGGCGCCGACGAACAGGATCGCCGCCGCTGCGTCGGTCACCACGTGCACGATCTCTCGCGGTGCGAGTCGCCAATTGACACAGACGCAGACGGTGTTCAGCTTGGCTGCGCCGAAGAGCAGCTCGAAGTACTCAGGACGGTTCTTGTCGAGGAACGCGACGCGCTGGCCGGCGGTCACGCCCGCGGCGCGCATGGCCTGCGCGACCTGGCTGGAGCGGGCGTGCAGCGTGCGGTAACTGATCTCGCGCCCCTCGAAGACGAGCGCCGGAGTGTCGCGGTCGGCGTGCGTTCGGATGATGTCGACGACCGTCGAGACCATCACCGTGCTCGAGCTCAAATGCGACCGGCGCTCGCCAGCACATCGGCAAAGCGAGCCTCGGCCTCGGCCTTCAGCGTCGGGATGTGACGGGTGGGGAACAGGTCGGGCGTCGGCGTGTAGCCCTTGAGCAGCTCGCGGGCGAGCGTGATCTGGTGCACTTCGGTGGCACCGTCGGCGAGCCCCATGTGGAACGACTCGAGCACCATCGACGCGAACGGCATCTCGTGGCTCACGCCGAGCGAGCCATGGATCTGCAGCGCCCTGCTGGCGACGTCGTGCAGGACCTTCGGCATCGCCGCCTTGACCGCGGAGATGTCGGCTCGCACCCGCTGGTAGTCGTCCCACTTGTCGATCCGCCAGGCCGTGCGCAGCACCAGGAGACGGAACTGCTCGATCTGGATCCAGGAGTCGGCGATCATCGCCTGCACGAGCTGCTTGCGCGCCAGCGTCTCACCCTGCGTCGAGCGCGACAGGGCGCGCTCGCACATCTGGTCGAACGCGCTCTTCACGAGTCCGATGGTTCGCATCGCGTGGTGGATGCGCCCGCCCCCGAGGCGGGTCTGCGCCACGAGGAAGCCTTCACCGAGGCCGCCGAGCAAGTGGTCGGCGGGAATCCGCACGTCGGTGTATCGCACGTAGCTGTGGGTGGCTTCCTCCTCGGGATGGCCGTAGATGCCGACGTTGCGGACGATCTCGACCCCCGGGGTCGCCTTGTCGACGACGAACATCGACATCCGCCGGTGCCGCTCCTCGTTGGGATCTGTCACTGCCAAGACGATGAGGAACTCGGCGAAGTTGGCGTGGGACGAGAACCACTTCTCCCCGTTGATCACCCACTCGTCGCCGTCGCGCTCGGCGCGCGTGACGAACCCGGTCGGGTCGGACCCACCGCGCGGCTCGGTCATGGAATACGCCGACACC
>DASUEW010000173.1:0-2089 GCA_036274875.1 Ilumatobacteraceae bacterium | reverse complement strand
AGGTCCATCGACTTCGATCATCTACCGATTTGCACTCGGATGTGGAACAGTGGTGGGTGCGGCCTGCGGCGTTTCGTGTCCCGATTCCCTCGCAGGAGGAACAAGATGACAAGAAGCGTTCTCGCCGCGGTGGCTGTGTTCCTCGCCTCGGCCGTGCCCTCTGGCGCAGGCGAGATCCGCGCCGCAGCGGATCCCGTCCCCGACTCCTACATCGTCGTCCTCAAGCCTGGCTCCGCCCGCTCACAGGGCGAGGCTCACTCGAACCGGCCGCTCGTGGCCGTTCTGGCCCAAGAGCTGGGTCGCGCTCACGCCGGCACCGTGCGCGACGTCTACCAGTACGCGCTCAAGGGCTTCTCCGTCCAGCTGAGCGCCGACCAGGCTGCGGCCCTGGCCGACGATCCGCGCGTCGACTACGTCGAGGCCGACCAGGTCGTCGAGGCCTTCGCGACTCAGAGTCCCGCCACCTGGGGCCTCGATCGCGTCGATCAGCGCGACCTGCCTCTGAACAACACCTACACCTACAACCAGACCGGGCAGGGCGTGCACGCCTACATCATCGACACGGGCGTTCGGGCCAGCCATCAGGAGTTCGCCGGCAGGATGGGCAACGGTACGGACACGGTCGGTGACGGACAGAACGGCAACGACTGCCACGGTCACGGCACGCACGTCGCCGGCACCGTGGGCGGCACGACCTACGGGCTCGCGAAGCAGGTGACGATCCACCGGGTCCGGGTGCTCAACTGCCAGGGCTCGGGCACGAACGCCGGCGTCATCGCCGGCGTCGACTGGGTGACCGCGAATCACGTGAAGCCCGCCGTCGCCAACATGAGCCTGGGCGGCGGCATCTCCTCGGCTCTCGACACGGCTGTCGCCAACTCGGTCAGCGCGGGAGTCAGCTACGCGATCGCCGCCGGCAACTCCAACACGAACGCCTGCAACTCGTCGCCGGCGCGCGTTGCCAGCGCTGTCACGGTCGGAGCCACGACGAACACGGATGCGCGTTCCTCGTTCTCCAACTTCGGGACGTGCCTCGACATCTTCGCGCCGGGCTCGAGCATCACCTCGGCGTGGAACACCGGAGACACGGCGACGAACACGATCAGCGGGACGTCGATGGCCACGCCGCATGTGGCCGGAGCGCTTGCGCTCTACCTCCAGACGAACCCGACGGCGTCACCGGCGACGGCGACCGCCGCGTTGATCAACAACTCGACGCCGAACAAGGTGACGGGCGCGGGGACCGGTTCTCCCAACCGGTTGCTGTACTCCCTGTTCGGTGGGGCGCCTCCGCCGGGCGACACGACGCCGCCGACGACGTCGATCACCTCACCGGCCGGCGGCGCAACCGTGAGCGGAACCGTCACGGTCGCGGCGAGTGCCAGCGACAATGTCGGCGTCACCCGCGTCGAGCTCTACGTGGACAACGTGCTGACCGGGACGGACACCTCGTCTCCGTACGAGTTCTCGTGGAACACGACCACGGCGTCGAACGGCGGCCACGCGCTGCAGACGAGGGCCTACGACGCCGCGACGAACGCCGGCTCGAGCTCGGTCGTGAACGTGACCGTGAGCAATGCCACCGGCGGCGGCGAGTTGATCGTCAACGGCGGTTTCGAAGGGTCGGCGTCACCCTGGACGCTCTCCGGGAACGCCTACTGGTCGGCGGGTGGGAACCACCACTCCGGTACGGGCTACACCGTGCTGGGCTTCTACAACTTCGCGAGTGGCAGCGAGTACCAGACGGTGAGCATTCCGGCGAACCACCCGGCGAACCTCACCTTCTGGCTCCAGATCACGACGAGCGAGGGGCTGACGACCGCCTACGACTTCTTCTACGCCGAGGTGCGAAGCACGTCGGGGGCGCTGCTCGGCACGCTGGCCACCTACAGCAACCGCAACGCATCGGGCTACTCCCTCAAGTCCTTCAGCCTGGCGAGCTGGAGAGGGCAGACCGTCCGGGTCCAGTTCCGGGCGACGACCGACTTCACGCTCGCGACCAGCTTCCGGGTCGACGACGTGTCGCTGTCGTAGGAATCGATCTCGGGGCGGGCGGCCGAGCGCCGCCCGCTCCGAGCCTGTCGCTACG
>DASUEW010000172.1:0-2369 GCA_036274875.1 Ilumatobacteraceae bacterium | reverse complement strand
GAAGGACCGCCCTAGCTCTTCGGTGCGGTCCATCCCGGCGACGTCGGCGTTGTCGTGTTAACGAGCCAGAGGAGGAGCGAACAGCGCGCCGTGACGGCGGCGGTCACGCCGATCGCCGAGTCGGAGCGCGTCGCCGACTCGACAAAGGCGAGGCGCGCCTGGTGCCGATCGGCGGTTCGGTGCGCGTCGGCGCGAGCCGTTACCCGGTGTGCTCGCGATCGCGAGCGCCCTCGTCCTTTATATGGAACTCACCCGTCGGTTCCTGATCAACGGGTGCTGTCGGGGTGGCGCCGGCGGGTAGGACGGCAGGACCCAAGCCGCCGGCGCCGGTGGTCGTCCCGTCCCGGCGATGCAAAGGGACCAAAGACTCTGGCGTCCTCGGTAGAACGGGGTCGATCGTCTGCGGGATGCGCACGGAGTACAACATGATCGATGTCGATGTTCGTGACGTTCCTTCCGCACCGGGGGTTGGAGCGAAGCCGAGCCCGGTCGGGCCGGTCGATTGGCCTCGTGTCCTGGTGGCCTCGAGCGCAGTGGCCGGCGTTGTGGCGGGTGTCATGTGGGTCGTCCGGTTGCTCCCGGAATCCGGTGTGGCCCCGGCTGCGTTGGCCTTCGTGGTTGGCCTGGTGGTGATCCCTGTGGTGGCCTCACCGATCGAGTGGTTCGTGCATCGCTTGGTCTATCACGAGGCGGTGATCCGTCCGCTGCGAGCCATCTGCACGGTCCATACGGCGCACCATTACGCCTTCTTCCCGACGTGGCGTTACGTCACGGGCGGTCCGGCGCGCCGGTTGTCGATCCGCAAGCGTGCGCCCGACGCAAACACGTCGCGAGCCCGCAATGCGGGTGTGCGGCTCGCGCACTTCTCGTGGTACATGACGATCGGTGCTGTCGTCGTGTGGCTGCCGGCGTGGTGGGTGACGGGTGACGTGCCGTTCCTCGTCGGGCTGGTGGTCGCGTCCGCTGTTGTGTCGAACTTGTTCATCGTCGTGCACGACACGATCCATCGGCCGGCCAGCCATCGGATCGTGGAGGCCCAGCCGTGGTTCGCGTTCCTCGATCGTCACCACTACATCCACCACGTGGCGCTGGGCGCCAACCTCAACTTCCTGCTGCCGCTGGCCGATCTACTCTTCGGCACGCTGCGAACCGAGTTGACCGCCGAGGAGCTGGAGCGGCACGGGTGCCTAGAGGTCGCGAAGACGAGGATGGTGGGCCAGGGCGAACGGGCACGGGCCGCGACGGACTGACGACCGCCACGGCGAGGTCGGCGACGGCGTCTGCAGGACACGATGCGCGTCGGTCTCGTGTGCCCGTACAGTCTGTCGGCACCTGGAGGGGTGCAGGACCAGGTCGTCGGGCTGGCGCGAGCGCTCGTCGGTCTCGGGCACGATGTTGCCATCATCGCTCCTGGAGCGGTGCCTGCCGCCCACCGCGGGACGAGTGTCGGACGGGCGTTCCGGTTTCGCGTGAACGGGTCGATCGCGCCGATGGCGCCCCAGCCGACGGCCGCCGTTCGCACGGTACGAGCCATCCGCCGAGGCGGCTTCGACGTGCTCCACCTCCACGAGCCGCTGGCACCGAGCATCACCGTGCCGGCGCTCCTCGCCCACCCAGCACCAGTGGTCGGCACCTTCCATGCCGCGGGCAAGCAGACGGCGTACCGATGGCTGGGCAACTCGCTTCATCGCCTCGCCGAACGCATCGACGCACGAGTCGCCGTCTCCCAAGCCGCACTGGACCTCGCTGCGGACCATCTCGGCGGCTCCTACGAACTGCTCTTCAATGGCATTGACGTCGACCGCTTCCGAACCGCACCGCGCGTTGCGGCCGAGGGCCCGACGATCCTGTTCCTCGGGCGCCACGAACCCCGCAAGGGACTCGATGTGCTGCTCGACGCCCTTTCGTCCCTCCCCCCTGAGGTCACCGTCCGGGTCGCCGGTGACGGCCCCGCCACCGGCCGGCTCCGCGAGAAGCATCGCAACGACCGTCGGATCTCCTGGCTCGGCCGTCTCTCGGAGGAGGACAAGATCAGCGAGCTCCGCACCGCCTCGGTGCTGTGCGCGCCCTCGCGTCACGGCGAGTCGTTCGGGATGGTGCTGCTCGAGGCCATGGCGGCGGGTACCCCGGCCGTGGCCAGCAGCGTGCCCGGGTACCTGTCCGTCAGCGACCACGGCCGGGCGGTCCTCCTCGTCCCACCCGATGACCCCCGAGCACTCGCTCGCGCGCTCCTCCGCGTCCTGTCGGAGGGCCAACTCGCGGCACGCCTCCGCACCCGTGGCGACGAGCACGTTCGCCGATTCTCGATGGCCGATCTGGCCCTTCGCTACGTCGAGATCTATGCACGTGCCAACGGAACTCCCAAGCTG
>DASUEW010000171.1:0-7360 GCA_036274875.1 Ilumatobacteraceae bacterium | reverse complement strand
CTCAATCAATGACCGGGCTGAACCGACGCGGCTTCCTGTACGGGGCGATGACGGTCGGTTCCGCTTCGCTCGTCACGGCGGGGTTCGGCCGCCTGCTCCAGCGGCGGTTCGAGATCGACGAGGAGCGGGCCGCGGTGTCGCTTCCCGAACCGGTGTCGTCCGGCTCGGCCGCTGGGGAGTTCGACTTCGGGATCGACGGCATCAGCCCGTTCGTGACGCCGGTCGAGGAGTTCTACCGGATCGACACGGCGCTCGTCGTGCCCCAGGTTTCGAAGGACTCGTGGAGCCTCAGGATCGGTGGCATGGTCGATCAGGAGCTCGAGTTGACGTTCGACGACCTGCTCGCCCGCGAGCAGGTCGAGCGGTACGTGACGTTGTCGTGCGTGTCGAACGAGGTCGGCGGCGACCTTGTCGGCAACGGTGTGTGGCAGGGCGTGATGCTGGCCGACGTGTTGCGGGAGGCGGGGATCCAGGCAGGCGCCGAACAGCTCGTCAGCCGGTCGATCGACGGCTGGACGTGCGGCACGCCGGTCGCCGCGATCATGGACGGCCGCGACGCAATGCTCGCTGTCGGACAGAACGGGCAGCCGCTGCGAGCCGATCACGGCTACCCGGTGCGGATGGTCGTGCCCGGGCTCTACGGCTACGTGTCGGCCACCAAGTGGGTCACCGAGATCGAGCTCACCACGTGGGACGCGTTCGACGCCTACTGGGTGCCGCGGGGCTGGGCCAAGGAGGCGCCGGTCAAGACGATGACGCGCATCGACCGTCCGCGTCGCAACAGCGACGTCGCGGCCGGACGTTTCGAGATCGGTGGTGTGGCGTGGGCGGTCCACCGCGGGATCTCGGCCGTACAAGTTCGCATCGACGATGGCGAGTGGCTCGACGCCGAACTGGCCGGCGTGCCGAGCGACGACACGTGGCGGCAGTGGCGATACACATGGGACGCCACACCCGGCGAGCACAGCATCGAAGCCCGTGCAATCGACGGCGCCGGCGAAGTGCAGGAAGAAGAAGAGATGAGCCCGGCCCCGAACGGCGCCCAGGGCTACCACCGTGTCAACGTGAACGTCCCCGGCTGATCGAAACCCCGGTTTGTGTCACCGCGATCGGCGAACATCGCCGGATCCGGTGACACAAACAGATGGTTCGGGCCGATCGAGTCAGAGACGGAGCTCGTGGGCCTTGGTGTCGAGGGCGGTCAGCAGCTCGTCGAAGCTCTTCTGGAAGCCGTCGACACCTTCCTGTTCGAGTCGATCGGCGACGTCGCCCATGTCGACGCCGACTTCGGCGAGCGCCGCCCACGTGGCCTCGGCCTCGTCGACATCAGCATCGACGCGCCTGGCCAGCGTGCCGTGGTCCTCGAACGCCTCGATCGTGGCGTCGGGCAGGGTGTTGATGGTGTCGGGTCCGATCAACTCGTCGACGTAGATGGTGTCGGGGTAGGTCGGGTTCTTGGTCGACGTGCTGGCCCAGAGGGGACGCTGCACGCGAGCCCCGCGGGCAGCCAGCGCGTCCCAACGCGCTCCCGTGAACGTGGCGCGGAACTGCTTGTAGGCGAGTTTGGCCTGAGCGATCGCCGCCTTGCCGCGCAGCGCCAGCGCGGCCGGAGAGCCGATCGCGTCCAGTCGACGATCGACTTCGGTGTCGACGCGACTCACGAAGAAGCTGGCGACGCTGGCGACGCGGCTCAGATCGGCGCCCGGCGTGGCGCCGTACTCCTCGAGCCCGGTGAGGTACGCGTCCATCACCTCCTGGTGCCGGTCGAGGCTGAAGATGAGTGTGATGTTGATGTTGCGGCCCTCGGCGATCATCCGCCGGATGGGGTCGACGCCCGCCGCGGTCGCCGGGATCTTGACCATCAGGTTGCGCCGCTTGATCTGCTCGTGGAGTTCGCGTGCCGCTGCTTCGGTACCCGGTGAGTCGTTCGCCAGCTCGGGCGCCACCTCGACGCTCGAATAGCCGTCGAGGCCGTCCGTGAGGTCGTAGGTCCTGGAGAAGACGTCACACGCGCCGTGGATGTCGGCGATCACCATCTGCCAGTAGTCGTCGACGACTGCGTGCTCGTCGCGCGCAAGTTCCTTGAACTGCTCGTCGTAGTCGTCCGATCCCTGGATCGCCTTCTGGAAGATGGTGGGGTTCGACGTGAGACCGCGGATGCCGCGGTCGCGCAACCTGGCGAGCTGCCCCGATGTGAGATAGCCACGCTTCAAGTTGTCGAGCCAGGGGCTCTGCCCGTGCTCTTCGCTCAGTTGCCGGAGACGATTCATTCCAACTCCTTTCACGCCCTGTTCAGGCGTCACGATATGAGCGCGATCGCGCGTCCGACCACGTGCTCGACGTTGATGCCGAGGCGTTCGAGCACCTCGGCGCCGGGCGCGCTGGCACCGAAGCGCTCGATGCCGATCGAGTCGTCCGCGTAGCGGGCCCATCCGAACGTCGTTGCCGCCTCGACCGAGAGCACCGGCACGCCGGTGGGCAACATCGAACGCCGGAACGACTCGTCCTGGCGTTCGAACCGATCCCAGCTGGGGAAGCTCACGACCCGCGCCGCGACGCCGTGACCGGCGAGCCTCGCCGCCGCGTCCACGCACAGTGAGACCTCGCTGCCGGTGGCGAGCAGCACGACCGCCGGTGGTCCATCGGGCTCGTGCACGATGCCTGCGCCCCGCTCGACGGCCGAGCCGTCGGTGACCACCTTGACGCCCTGACGGCTGAGCACGAGCGCGGTCGGACCGTCGTGTTCGACGGTGGCCTTCCACGCCGCGGCGGTCTCGTTGGCGTCGGCCGGGCGGATCACCTGCAGACCGGGGATCGCCCTGATCGTGGCGAGTTGTTCGACCGGTTGGTGGGTCGGCCCGTCCTCGCCGACGCCGACCGAGTCGTGCGAGAAGACGAAGACCGCCTTCGCCCTCGAGAGCGCGGCCAGACGGATCGGCGGGCGCATGTAGTCGGCGAACACGAAGAACGTGCCACCGACGGGGAGGATCCCGCCGTGCATCGCCATGCCGACCAGGGCCGCCCCCATCGCGTGCTCACGCACGCCGTAACGGATCTGCCGCCCGCCCGGTTCCTCGGCGGTCTGCTGCTGCTGACCGGCGAGTTTGGTCCCGGTGTTCCCGGTGAGATCGGCGGCACCGACGACGAGCCCCGGGAAGGAATCGACGGTCGCGTCGAACGTCGCCTGGATCGCCTGGCGGGTGGCCTTCGACGTGCCGAGCTCGAACGTCGGGAGATCGTCGATCCAGCCGGTAACACCCGTCGCGTTCCACGCCGCTTGCCACTCGGGCGTGGCGACGACCGCCGCGCTGCGTTCCATCCAGGCCTTGCGGGCGGCCGCGCCGACCGTTCCGACATGGTCCCGGTACGCCTTGACGAGGTCCGGCGGCGACCAGAACGGTTCGTCGGGGATCCCCATCACGGCCTTCGTGCGGGTCACGTCGGCGGCGTCGAACGCCAGACCGTGCGCTTCGAAGTCGTCGGTGTGGTCGGGTGACGGGTGCCCGATGTGGCTGCGGAGGACCAACATGTGAGGCCTGCTGTCGTCGGCCTTGGCCGCCTGGATCGCCTCGGTGAGCCCGTCGAGGTCGTCGGCGATCTCGCCGAGGTACTGGACGTCCCAGCCGTACGCCGCGAACCGCGCCGCGGTGTCGTCGCTGAACGCCAGCGACGTCGGACCATCGATCGTGATCCGGTTGTCGTCGTAGATGCAGATCAGGCGCCCGAGCCCGAGGTGACCCGCGAGCGACGCCGCCTCGTGGCTGATCCCCTCCATCATGCAGCCGTCGCCGGCGATCACGAACGTGTGGTGGTCGATCGCCTCTTTGCCGAACCGGGCGCGCAGGAAGCGCTCGGCGATCGCCATGCCGACGGCGTCACCGAAGCCTTGCCCGAGCGGGCCCGTCGTCACCTCCACCCCGGCGGTGTGGCGGGCCTCCGGGTGGCCGGGCGTCGCCGATTCGAACTGGCGGAACTGCTTCAGGTCGTCGAGCTCGAGCCCGTAGCCCGAGAGGTACAGCAACGTGTACTGCAGGATCGAGGCGTGGCCGTTGGACAGCACGAACCGGTCACGGTCGGGCCACTCGGGATCGGCGGGATCGTGCTTCATGACCCGGGTGAACAGGACGTGGCCGAGCGGAGCGAGGGCCATCGCCGTGCCCTGGTGACCGCTGTTCGCCTGCAGCGGAGCGTCCATCGCCATGCCGCGGATGAGCGAGATGGCCTGCTGGGTCTGATCGTGCGAGAGCGACGTGGGCATCGGGGCGACTGTACCCGGAGCCCCCGGCGGGCAACCGCGGGGACGTCGTCAGGTGGCGGGTGGCAGCAGGGTGAACGGCACCAGATGCCACGCACCACGATCGACCCGGCAGTGCGCGAAGACCGTGCCGTAGTCGGGGAACTCGAGCTCGCCGCGCACGAGCCGGTAGGTGAACTTGCCAGGATCGACGTTGAACGGGCTGACGTTGCGGGCGACCGGCTCGGTCTTCGACTCCGGGTCGAGATCGGATCGGAAGACCACCTCGAACACAGCCTGGCCCGATTCGTCGGGCGGGCAGTAGATCAACGCCAGGAGGTGCGGCGTGAGCGTGACCGGCGCGGGTGAAGGGGCGGCCATCGAGAACATCGCCCCGGTGATATCGATCCGTGTCGACGGACCGGGCGCCTGGCGCATCTCGAAGTTCTCGACGAACAGGGCCGACACGATGTGCATGTGATGAACCTTTCCAGCGGCTTGGTGTCGAGAACAGAACTACTCGGCGAACACGAACCTGACGCGGCGGTTGTGGCGACCCTTGTTCTCGACCTTGGTGATCCTGATCCGAGGCGACTCGGCGGTGTTCGACAAGTGGGTGCCTCCGCACGCCTGGCGGTCGAGGCCGTCGATGTCGATGACGCGGAGTCGCCCGTCGGGGGTCGGCGGCGGGGCGACTGACATGCTCCGCACGAGTCCCGCCACGGCATCGACGTCGGTGGCGTCGACGTACACCGAACGAACCGTAAGACCGCGGGCGATGACGTCGTTCACAGGCGTCTCGAGGGCGCGCACCCGTTCGTTGTCGACCTCCGGCAGATCGAAGTCCATGCGACCGGTCCCGTCGCCGTTGATCTGGGCGCCGGTCACGAGCGCGCCGGCGAACTCGTCGAACACGAACGCGTTCAGAACGTGGCTCATCGTGTGCAGCGACGCGACGCGATGTCGATGGGCACGGTCGATGTGGACCTCGACCGTGCCAGTCGGCTCGACGTCGGCGTCGAGCAGGTGCCACCACACATCGCCGTCGGGTTCGATGCCGGTGACATGGGCCTCGCCACCCGAGGCACCCGACGCACCCGACGCACCCGACCATGTGATGTGGCCTCGGTCGCTGACCTGTCCGCCGCCTCCGGGATGGAAGGCCGAACGCGACAGGACCACCGCTCCTGGCCGCGACGCGACGATCTCGGCGTCGTGGACGAACAGGTCGGGTTGCTCGTGGCAGAGGTAGATCGCCATCGCGGACTGGCTAGCACGGTTTCGAGCGGCTATGACAGGTGGAAGGATTACACCGGCCAGCTACCGCCTGGCCCCATGCCAAGAAGATTGTGGAGGACCACATGCCCATCGAGCTTCCCCCTCTCCCGTACGACACGACCGCCCTCGAGCCGTACCTGTCGGCGGAGACGTTCGAGTACCACTACGGCAAGCACCACAAGACCTACGTCGACAACCTCAACAAGCTGATCGAGGGTACGGACGAGGACTCGAAGCCACTCGAGGACATCATCATGTCGGCCGAAGGTGGCAAGTTCAACAACGCCGCCCAGATCTGGAACCACACCTGCTACTGGAACTCGATGGCCCCGGGCGGCGGCGGTGACCCGACGGGCGCCGCCGGAGATGCGATCAACGAGGCGTTCGGGAGCATCGACGCGTTCCGCGACGAGTTCAAGAAGGCGGCCGTCGGTCAGTTCGGATCGGGCTGGGCGTGGCTGGTGCTCGACGGCGGGAAGCTGGCGGTGATGGCCACCGCCAACGCCGACCTACCGATGAAGCACGGCAAGACGGCGTTGGTCACGTGCGACGTGTGGGAGCACGCGTACTACATCGACTATCGCAACAAGCGCCCCGACTACGTCGACACGTTCCTGCAGCACCTCATCAACTGGGCCGCCGTCGCCGCCGGTCTGTCATAACGCGACCGCTCGCGGTCACGCCGCCCGCGCCGACTTGTGGGTCAGGCGCAACTCGCCGAGTCGGACCTTGGCGAGGTGCAGCCACGTCAGTGGCTTGATCACCAGCCAGCCGGGATCGATCTCGTACCAGCGATGGGCGAGCTTGGCCGACGTCGGCGCCGCGTGGTGGTTGTTGTGCAACCCCTCGCCGGCGGTCAACAGCGCCAGCCACTGCAGGTTCGTCGCCGTGTTGTCGTAGCGCCGGCGCCCGAAGTGATGGCCGATCGCGTTCACGGCGGCTGATCCGCCGAGGTAGTAGTTGACGTGGACGAACGCAGCGAGCACCCCGACCTGCCACCCGAACGTCACGACCAGCAACGTCACGCCGATGCCGAGCCCGACCAGCGCGTGGTCGTACAGATAACGATCGAGGGGTGTCCGAGGGAGGTCCTTCGCATACCTGGCGACGGTGTCGGGGTTGCGGGCTTCGCGGCGGTACATCACCAGGTTCTTGGTCTGCACGTGCCACCAACCGTGCAACACCGGTGAGTGCGGGTCACCCTCGACGTCGGTGAACGCATGGTGCTTGCGGTGCACCGCGACCCACTGGCGGACCCGGATGCCGGTGGTGACCCAGACGAGGAGTCTGAAGACGTGCTCGATCGGGCGGCGGAGCGTGAGCGCACGGTGCGACAACGTGCGGTGCAGGTACACGGTCGTGCACACGTTGGCGAGCTGGGTGAGCGCGACGCCCACGAGGAGGGCGAGCAGGACGGTCCGCACAACGCCAGTGTACCAACGACTACCTACTGGTCGGTAGGGAACCGGACCGGGATAGCGTCAGACATGCGATGGCAGACCCTTCGACAGCACTCGCGTTCAACGAGCAGCGATCGACGCGCGACCAGATCCTCGACGAGGCGCTGGCGTGCTTCGCCCATGCCGGCTACGACGGGACGTCGCTCAACGACATCGCGGCCGGTGTCGGGATCCGGCGGCCCAGCCTGCTGCACCACTTCCACTCGAAGGAAGCCCTGTACGGCGAGGTCTTCGAACGCGCCCTGTCGGACTGGTTCGCCAGGTTGGGCGACGCCATGGATTCGCCCGAGACCGGGTGGGAGAAGGTCGAGCTCGTGCTCGACGCCGGGTTCCGCTTCTTCGCCGACAACGACGACTTCGTCCGGCTGATGCGCCGCGAGGCGATCGA
>DASUEW010000170.1:0-2921 GCA_036274875.1 Ilumatobacteraceae bacterium | reverse complement strand
CAGCTTGGCGATCGCCTCGTCCATGCTGATGAACGTGGTGACCTCGACGGTCACGCCGAACTCCTCCTCGAACGCGGCGAGCACGTCGGGCGCGATGTACTCCTGGTAGTTGAAGACCTTGAGCGTTCCAGACTCGACGGGCAGGTCGTCGTCGATTGGCTGCAAGTCGTCGAACGTCGGGAGTGTCACCGGGTTGTCGGGTCGTGAGAGTTGCACCGCTCCGGTCGATGCGTCGTCGTCGTCACCGCCACATGCCGCGAGCAACGTCGGCCCCAAGCCCGCCGTCGCCGCTCCCATCATCGACAGCCGGATGAACTCGCGTCGCGGCATGCCAGCGAGCCGCGGGCGTCGGGCACCCCTTTCCCGTGGATGGAACACCATCACGCACCTGCTGACTGTGGCTTACTGACTGATGAGTCAGTTACACTAGCGCGATCGGCCAAGGCCTGTCGACACGGTCGTCGTCAACAACATCGACGATCCGACATCTTCGAACATACAAGGCGAAACGGAGGAGCTGTGACCGCATCACTCGAGGCCACTCCCGTCGCCACCACGCGACCCGATGGCAACGTCCGTGCCGACGTCAACGGCGACGTCGACGCGATCGTGGTCGGCGGCGGACACAACGGCCTCGTGGCCGCCGCCTACCTCGCCAGGGCTGGTCTGCGCACCGTCGTGCTCGAGGCGCGCTCGACTACCGGTGGGGCGGCCACGACCGAGACCCCGTGGGGTCCCGACTTCAAGATGACGGCGCTGTCGTACGTGATGAGTCTGATGCCGCCGACGATCATCCGTGACCTCAGCCTCGAAGACCACGGCTACCACGTCGTGCCGATGGGGCCGAGCTTCGTCGCGTTCCCCGACGGCCGCTACCTGTACGTCCACGACGACCCGACCCGCAACGTCGACGAGGTCGCCAAGTTCTCGCGTCGCGACGCCGAGCGGCTCCCCGAGTACGAGGCCTGGCTGCACGGCGTCGCCGACGTGCTCGCGCCGCTGCTGCTACGCACTCCGCCCCGCATCGGGTCGCGCCGCCCCCGCGACCTGCTCGACCAGCTCCGCACCGCGTGGGGACTGCGGGGACTCGACGTGCGCGGCACGGCCGAGGCGACGCGACTCTTCACGATGTCGATCCGCGACCTGCTCGACGAGTGGTTCGAGTCAGCCGAACTGAAGGGCGTGCTCGCGATCAACGGTGTCATCGGCACATGGGCCGGACCCGACGAACCGGGCACTGCCTACGTGATGATGCACCACACGATCGGCGACGTCGGAGACGGCAAGCTCGGCTCGTGGGGCTACCCGATCGGCGGCATGGGCGCGGTCAGCGATGCGATCCGCCGCTCGGCCGAGTCGTTCGGAGCGACGGTCCTCACCGACTCGCCGGTCGCCAGCATCGACGTCCTCAACGGCAAGGTGCGTGGCGCGACCACCGCCGCCGGCCGAACGTTCCGCGCCACGATCGTCGTCGCCGCGACCCATCCGCAGATCACGTTCCTGCGCCAGATCGAACGTGCCGAGCTCCCCAGCGACTTCGTCCGCGACATCGAGCGGTGGCGTTCGCGCTCGGGCACCGTCAAGGTCAACGTCGCGCTGTCGTCGCTGCCGACCTTCACCGCGTGGCCGGGCGACGAGCCGCACGAGAAGTACACCGGTGCGATCGAGCTGTGTCACTCGATCGACTACGTCGAGCGCGCCTTCCAGGACGCCCGCGAGGGCCGCGCCGCGACACGGCCGTTCTCCGACAGCGTCATCCCGTCGACGCTCGACCGGTCACTGTGCCCCGACGGCACGCACGTGATGTCGATGTTCACGCAGTGGGTGCCCGAGTCGTGGTCCGACGAGGCGCACCCCGCCGAGCTCGAGGCGTACGCCGACCGCGTGATCGCCGGCTACGACGAGCTCGCCCCCGGGTTCGCGAGCTCGGTCATCCATCGCCAGGTCATCGGCCCCTACGAGATGGAGCACGAGTACGGGTTGATCGGGGGCAACATCTTCCACGGCGAGCTCACCCCCGACCAGCTCTTCCACATGCGGCCGGCACCCGGCTATGCCGACTTCACGACGCCCATCGACGGCCTGTACCAGTGCTCGTCGGCGACGCACGGCGGCGGCGGCGTGACCGGCATCCCGGCCCTGCTGTGCACTCGGCGGATCCTCGCCGATCACCGCCGGGCGCGGTTGCTGCGGCGCGGCCCGATCGGGAAGCGCCGTCGTGGGTGAGCCTCTCGATCCATCCGTGATCCACCCGGTCGAGCTCCACGACGCGCTCGACCCGGCGTCGAGTGGTTGCATGCTGCCTGCCGCCGCGTACCGTGACGACCGCGTCGTCGCCTGGGAACGATCGAACCTGTTCGCCGGCGCCTGGGTGTGCGCCGGCAGGTCTGCCGAGCTCGCGTCGCCCGGGGCACGCGTCGCCGTCGAGGTCGCCGACGACCAAGTCATGCTCGTGCGCGGCGCCGACGGCGTGTTGCGCGGCTTCTTCAACTCGTGCCAGCACCGCGCCCACGAGCTGATGGCGTGCGGCGCGACCGACGACCAGCGCTCGATCCAGTGCCCCTACCACGGCTGGCGGTACGGGCTCGACGGTTCGCTGCGGTCGACCCCGCACTTCGAGGCGCCTGACGGCTTCGACCGATCGCTGCACGGATTGACGCCGGTGGCGGTCGAGGAGTGGCACGGCTGGGCGATGGTCGACGTCACCGGGTCGGCCGCACCGTTGCACCGCTTCCTCGATGGTCTCGAGGATCGGATCGCCCCCTACGAGCCCGAACGGCTGATGGTCGGCGGCACCCACTCCTACGAGGTCGCAGCCAACTGGAAGCTGATCGTCGAGAACTATCAAGAGTGCGTGCACTGCCCCCGCATCCACCCCGAGCTGTGCGCGGTGAGCCCTGCCGCGAGCGGCGAGAACCACG
>DASUEW010000169.1:0-11659 GCA_036274875.1 Ilumatobacteraceae bacterium | reverse complement strand
GAGCTTGGCGACCACCTGCCGGCCGACGAAACCGCCCCCTCCCGTCACGAGGACGCGCCGGTCTGGCCAGAACGTTGACATGGCGACGATGCTAGGCCGGTGCGGCCATCATGGGGCGGTGCCCGACCACGTGCGCGTCGCCTACACCCTCGAGCAGTGCTGGCACGACGTTCCGGGAGGCACTGCAGTCGCCGCCCTGCGGATCGGTGAACGCCTGGTCCGCGACCCGTCGGTCGAGCTCGTCGGTGTCGCCGGCAGGCATCGCCGGCCACCGCCCGAACCGTGGCGTCCGCCTTTCCCGGTGGCCGCGCTCCCGCTCGCGAGACCGTGGCTGTACGAGAGCTGGTTGCGATTCCGATGGCCACCGGTCGAACGCGCGACGGGACCCGTCGATGTCTGCCACGCCACCGCGCTCGTACCGGCACCGACCCGGGCGCCACTCGTCGTCACCGTCCACGATCTGGCGTTCCTCCGCGCCCCTGAGTCGTTCACGCGGCACGGAGTACGTGTGATGTGCAGCAGCCTCGATCGCATTGCACGCCATGCCGACATCGTGGTGTGCCCGAGCGAGGCGACGATGTCCGATCTCGAGGCGGCCGGGGTCGGATCGGATCGGCTCCGGCTCGTTCCGCTCGGAGTCGACTCGACCCCGGCATCGCCCGACGAGATCGGCCGGGTGCGCGCCCGGCACGACCTTCCCTCGCGATTCGTCCTGTTCGTCGGCACGATCGAGCCGCGCAAGAACCTCGAACGCTTGGCTCTGGCGGTGGCCCGGCTCGACGAACCGTTGCCGCTCGTGATCGCCGGCGCGGAAGGCTGGGGCGGTGTCGCTGATGCGGTGGGCGCCGGATCCGTCGACACCCGCTTCCTGGGCTTCGTCGACGACCGCGATCTACCTGGCCTGTACGCCGCGGCGACGGTGTTCGCATACCCCAGCGTATGGGAGGGATTCGGACTGCCGGTGGCCGAGGCGATGGCGCAGGGGACGCCGGTGATCACGAGCAGTGGGACGTCGACAGCCGAGGTCGCAGGTGGCGCCGCCGTGCTCGTCGACCCGCTCGACGTCGACGACATTGCACGCGGTCTGACATCGGCGCTCGGCGATCGCGACCGTCTGCACATGGCAGGCCGCGCCCGTGCCGCCGAGCTGACCTGGGAGGCCGCGACCGCTGCGACGCGCGC
This sequence comes from Ilumatobacteraceae bacterium, assembly GCA_036274875.1. Lineage (GTDB taxonomy): Bacteria > Actinomycetota > Acidimicrobiia > Acidimicrobiales > Ilumatobacteraceae > JALOLG01. Next base: position 10,477 of record DASUEW010000169.1, on the reverse strand, counting down.
CGTGTATGCCGAGGTTCGTCGCTGATGCTCGACGTCGCCGTCAATCTGCTGTGGTGCACACCCGGCGAGGTCGGCGGCTCGGAGCAGTACCTCGTTCGCCAACTCGCCGGGCTGGGCGAGCTCGACACCGACGTCGCGCCGACGCTGTGCTGCACGACGGCGTTCGCCCGCGCTCACCCGGACCTGGCCGCGCGGTTCCCGGTGCGCTCACCGAGCAGCCTGGTCGGGCGTCGGCCCGCTCGGATCGTGGCCGAGCACACGTGGCTGGCGCGGCGAACAGCCGGTTTCGACATCGTCCACCACGGGGGCGGCACATCGCCGCTCATCGGGCCCCGGCCGATCCTGCTGACCGTGCACGACCTGCAGTACCTCGAGCTCCCGCAGTACTTCTCGCCGCTGCGGCTGCGCTACCTGCGGTTCATGATGCCGAGGTCCGTCGCGCGTGCGTCGGTGGTCGCGACGCCGAGCGAGTTCGTTCGAGGCACCGTGATCGACGCGTTCGGGATCGACGAAGCGCGCGTCGTGGTGGTACCCCACGGCGTGGCAGTCGAAGATCGGGTGCGGTGTTCGAATCCCGCCGAGGCGGCGGCAGTCCGACAGCGTTACGGGTTGGGCGAGGGTCCGTATGTGGTGTACCCGGCGATCACGCATCCGCACAAGAACCACCAGCTGCTGCTCGATGTGATGGCGCGCCACTGGACCGATCCGGCGCTGCGGCTGGTGCTGATCGGCGGTGCCGGCGCAGTCGACTCCGACGTCGGGCGGGCGATCGTCGACCTCGGACTCCGCGATCGGGTGGTACGACCCGGTCGCGTCCCGGCCGTCGATCGCGACGCCCTGATCGCCGGCGCCACGGCGGTCGTTTTCCCGAGCCGTTACGAGGGGTTCGGCGCCCCGCTGATCGAGGCGATGGCGCTCGGCACGCCCGTGGTCTGCGGTGATCATCCAGCCCTGCGCGAGGTCGCTGGATCGGCCGCGATCGTGCTGCCCGACGACGTCGACGCATGGTCCGGCGCACTCGAGGAGGTCGAGCGGCGCCGTGCCGAGCTCGTCGCCGCCGGACGCGAACGCGTCTCCCACTACACGTTGGCGATCTCCGGCGGCGCGCTCGCCGACGCGTATCACCGGACGCTCAGCTGATGCGCATCGTCGTCCTGTGTCCGCACTTCGACCCCGACACGGCGCCGACCGGGCACGTGATGAGCCGGATCGTGGGCGAGCTGGCGTCGCGTGGTCACGAGGCGCATGTGGTGACCGCCCTGCCCTGGTATCGCGATCACGCCATCGAGCCGGGCTGGAGCGGCCGCTTGGTTCGCTCCCAGCCGACGGATTGGGGATCGGTCACCCGCGTCCATCCCTTCCCTGGCGGTGACCGCCGCAACCTGCCCCGCCGAGCGCTCGGCTTTCTCGGGTTCTCACTGCTTGCGGGCATCGCCGGCGTGCGCGCTGGCGGATGGTTCCGGCGCGCCGACGCGGTCATCGCGATGTCGCCGCCGCTCACGCTCGGGCTCACCGGCTGGGCGACGAAGCTCGCTCATCGGGCACCGCTCGTGTTCAACGTGCAGGATGTGTTCCCCGATGCGGCGGTGCAGACCGGCGCCATCACCGATCGCCGTGTCATCGCTCTGGCCGGATGGCTCGAGCGGTTCTGCTACCGCCGTGCCGACGCGGTGACGGTGTTGAGCACCGATCTGGCCGACAACGTCAAGGGCAAGCTCGGCGGGCGCGATCGCTCGAAGGCTCGTGTGATCCCGAACTTCGTCGACACCACCGAGCTCCATCCGGCGACGCGGTCGACGCCATACCGGCACGAGCTGGTGATCGGCGACGAGCCGGTCGTGATGTACGCCGGCAACGTCGGCTTCTCGCAGTCGCTCGGCATGGTCATCGACGCCGCCCGGGCCATTCCCGAGGCCACATTCGTGATCAACGGCAACGGTGCCGCTCGCCCCCAGCTCGAAGCGGCGGCGGCCGATCTCGCCAACGTGAGATTCGGCGACCACCAACCAGCCGGCCGTCTGAACGAGGTGCTCGCGACGGGTGACATACACCTCGTGCCGCTGCGTCGCGGGCTCGGTCGCGTCAGCGTCCCCTCCAAGACCTACTCGATCCTCGCCGCCGGCCGGCCCGTGGTGGCGGCGATCGACGCCGACTCCGAGGTCAGTCGGATCGTGATCTCAACCGGTTGCGGTGTCGTGGTCGCCCCGGACGACACGCAGGCGTTCATCGATGGGATCCGCGCCGTGCTCGGCACCGTCGACCTCGGCGCCGGGATGGGACGAGCCGGACGAGCCTGGGTGGAGAGGTCCGCGTCCCCGAGCTCCACGGCCGTTGCGTACGAGGCGCTCGTCACCGAGTTGACCAGCGGTAGGACAGGCCCGCCGGCGTCGCGGCGCCGCGTCAAGGCATCCGCCTGACCCGCCGGTAACCTTGCGCCCTCGTGGCACCCTCATCGTCGTCGACCAAGAAGGCCGCCCGGCTCGCCCAGAAGGGCAAGGGCAAGAAGGTCAGGTTCCAGGGCGGGACGTTGTTCCCGCTGATCGTCGCGATCGTGATGGTGCTCGGACTCGGCACGATCGTGTACGCCCGCCAGAGCGTGCCGGCCGACGACTCCTCCCCACCGACGATCAACGACCACTGGCACGCCGCGTACGGGTTCTTCCTGTGTGACACATGGCAGCCGAACCTCGTCGGGAACCGCGAGGAGGGCAACACGGAGGGCAGCCGGCGCTACGCGGCGACGGGCGTCCACAGCCACGACGACGGGGTCATCCACTGGCACCCGTTCACCGCGGCAGCGGTGGGCAAGCGGGCGAAGCTGGGCGTGTTCCTCGACGTCTACGAGATCGAGCTCGACAACGACTCCCTGAAGTTCCCGCCCGATCAGTTGGGTGGCCAGGAGTACGTCGAGGGTGAGACCAAGTGCGGTACCGAGGATGCGGAGCTGACCGTCGTCGTGTGGGACTCGTACACCGACACCGACGACGGCACCACGTACATCGCCAACTTCGACAACATCAGGATCGCGCAGAACGGGATGGTGTTCGCGATCGCGTTCGCGCCGCGCGACACCGACATCCAGATGCCGCCGCATGCCGCCCAGCTGGTGGAGCTCGGCGCGGAGGATGCCGACCAGGTCGCTCCCGGCGACACTACGGTCCCCGGCGACACGACGGTCACGGACGGCACCGTCACCGGCGGCACCACGGTCACGGGCGACACGGCAGTGACGAGCGACACGACGGTGACGGGCGACACGGCGGTGACGGGCGACACCGCGGTGACGACGACTGCCCCCGCCGCGCCCACCACGGTCGCCGCGGTCACCGCCACGTCGACACCCTGATGCGCGCCGTCGTGCTCGTCGGCGGGTTCGGCACCCGGATGCGGCCACTCACGGACCACGTGCCGAAGTCGATGTTGCTGGTCGGTCATGAGCCGATGATCTCCCGCCTGATCGGCCGCCTCGTCGACGGTGGCGTCACCGACGTGACGCTGGCCCTCGGGTTCAAGGCCGAACCGTTCCTGGAGGCTTTCCTGGACGGCCATTGCCATGGGGCGGGACTCGACTACGCGGTCGAATCCGAACCACTCGACACCGCGGGTGCGATCAGGTTCGCGGCGGAACATTCCGGGATCGATGACACGTTCGTCGTCGTGAACGGCGACATCATCACCGACCTCGATGTGTCCACCCTGCTCGCCTCGCACCGCGCGGCCGGCGCCGAGGCGACGATCCACCTGACGCCAGTCGAGGATCCATCGTCGTTCGGGATCGTCGAGATCGACGGGGATGGACGTGTCAAGCGGTTCGTCGAGAAGCCTCCAGCCGGAACCATGACCTCGAACCTGATCAACGCCGGCACCTACGTCGTGGAACCATCCGTCGTCGAGCGCATCGCGCGGGGTCGTCAGGCATCGCTCGAACGTGAGATCTTCCCCGATCTCGTCGAACGCGCGACGCTGTTCGCCCTCTCCACCGACGACTACTGGATCGACGCCGGTCGTCCGGAGCTGTATCTGAGGGCCAACCTCGATCTCATCAACGGGCGACGGGCGGAGCGCGTCGATCCGATCGCGCCCGGCGCCGAGGTCGACCCGTCAGCCGCGGTCACCCTTTCCCTGATCGGCGCGGGCGCGGTCGTCGCGCGCGGCGCGTCCGTCACCGGTTCGGTGGTGCTGCCCGGCGCCACGGTGTGTGAAGGGGCCACCGTCGAGCGGTCGATCGTCATGGGCCGCGTCGGCCGGCGTTCGGTGGTGCGTGACTCGGTGATCGGCGCCGATGGCGACGTGCCGGAGGGGACGACGGTCGTCGACGCCCGCATCCCGGCTCCGAATTGAGAAGGTCCGTTCGATCGGACCTCCATCACTCGCGGCCGCCGGCCCCGCAGCGACCGCGGCTCACGCGACCGCGGCTCACGCGAGCGCGGCCATGCGTGGTGGCGGCGGGCATGATGTGCCGGTGAGCGTCGTCGTGGTCGGAGGAGCGGGCTTCATCGGTTCGCACCTCGTCGACCGGCTGCTCGCCGACGGTCAGGCGGTCGACGTGATCGACGACCTGTCGTCGGGGAGCCTCGCCAACCTTGCGGCCGCGCGGTCGGCCGGCGGCGAGCTCAAGTTCCACCACCTCGACGCGGCGGCGAGCGAAACCGGGAGTCTGTTGGCGATGCGCCGTCCCGATGTGCTCTACCACCTTGCGACCGTGACGTCGCGATCGGCGTCGGTCGACTGTCACGCTGCCGCGTTCGGACGCACGCTCGCGTTGCTCGAAGCCGCCCGCCAGCACGGCATCCCCAAGATCGTCGTCGCCGTCCCGGCAACGGCCATCTACGGCCGGCCGGCCGCGCGCGACCTTCCGATCAAGGAACGTGAGCTCGAACCGCGGGGCGTGCGAGGTGTCGTGGCGCGATCGATCGTCGATCTGCTGGCCACGTACCGCGAGCAGCACGCCGTCGAGTTCACCGTGTTGGCGATGTCGTCGGTGTACGGGCCTCGGCAACGTCCCGACGGTGGAGTGGTCGCCGCCTTTGCCGCCGCCGCGGTGAGCGCAACGCCGCCACGCGTCGCAGGTGACGGTCGCCAGACACGTGACTTCGTGTTCGTCGACGACGTCGTCGACGCGCTCGTGCGGGCGGGCAGCCGCGGGAGCGGCCTCGTGGTCAACATCGGGACCGGGACACAGACGTCGGTGCGCGACCTCTGGACGCTAATCGCCGGGGCCACCGCGCCAGAGCCGATCTACGGTCCGCCGCCGGCCGACGAGCTGTTGCGCTTCGCGGTCTCGCCGGTGCGAGCTCGAATCCATCTCTCGTGGTCGCCCTGGACGGACCTCAAGTCCGGTCTGGCTCAGCTGCGCTGAACGAGGCCGGATTGGCTCAGCTCCGCTGAACGAGGCCGGATTGGCTCAGCTGCGCTGAGCAGCGCCCGATCGTCCCGCGGCGAGCGTGGCGTCGGCGAGGTCGGTGGCGACCTCGAGTGTCGTCATCACGCTCGGCGTCACCACACATCGCATGCCGGTCGCTTCGACCGCGGCCGCGAGGAGCTCGTCGGCAGGATCGATCACGAGCGTCGCCGCGATCGACCGGTAGAGCTCGGCGATGCCGACCACCGATGACTCGTGGCCGAGCTCGTCGAGCATCCGATCGGCGGGCCCCTTCAGGGCCGTGCCGCCGACGATGGGCGACACGGCAACGACCGATTCGCGCCGGTCGGCCAGCAGATCGTCGACGCCGCGCAACGCACGGATGGGCCCGACCGACACGATCGGGTTCGACGGTGCGATGACGACGACATCGGCCGTCTCGAGCGCCGTTCGCGCCGCGGTCGACAGCGCGGCCCCGTCGTGGACGAACCGGACCGCCTCGACCGCGACGTCATGGCGCAGGCGCACGAAGTAGTCCTGGAAGCCGATCTCGCCGTGCCCGGTCACGGTCACCATCGTGCGCAGCCGATCGTCGGTCATCGGCAGCAGCGCGATGTCGAGACCCCATGCCCGCGTGATCTCGGCGGTCACGTCCGTGAGCGATGCTCCCTCGCCGAGGCGCGCCGTGCGGAACATATGTGTGGCGAGGTCACGATCACCGAGGCTGAACCAGGTGGGCGCGGCCGCCGATCCGGGTGGGCGCACTCGGGCGTACCGATCGAGCGCTGCCATCGCGTTCCACGTCTCGCCTTCGAGCCCCCATCCGCGCTCCGCATCGACGGCCTCGGCGAGCGTGTACGTGATCGTGTCGAGGTCGGGTGAGATGTACAGGCCGTGGAGCTCGGTGTCATCGCCGGTGTTGACGATGGCCGCGACGTGGCCGACTTCGACCACCCGGACAATGCCCCGCAGGAGGCGTGCCGCACCGACGCCGCCCGAGAGCACGGCGACGGAGGTCCCGACCGTCACGTGGCGGCCTCGATGGCCCGCCGGTAGAGCGCCTCCATCTCGGCGGCGGTGCGTTCCCACGTGAACCGTTTCATGTTGCGGAGGCCGGCCTCGAGGAGCGTGAGCCGTCTGATCCCGCTCGTGACGACGTGTTCGATGGCGGCCGCGTACGCAGCCGGGTCGTCGCCGTCGACGAGCTCGACGCCGTCGCCGCCGATCTCGGGGATCGACCCCGCGCGGCGGGCGACGATCGGTGTCCCGGCGGCCTGGGCCTCCAGGATCGGGAAGCCGAACCCCTCGTCGAGCGAGGGGTACACGAGCACCGAGGAGCGCTTGAGCAACCACCCCTTGGCGCTGTCGCTGACGGGACCGGGACAGATCACCCGGGACCTGACCTGGGTCGGCAGGGCCTCGACGGCGGCGGCGATCCGGGCGCTGTCATCGCCCGGCGCGCCGGCCATCACGAGCACGCTGTCGGCGAGGCGGTCGGCGAGGTGTCCGAACGCGCCGACGAGAGTGGGCCGCGATTTGCGACGCTCGAACGTTCCGATCGCGAGGAGGAACGGCCGCCCGTCGATGCCGAGGCCCGGGTCTTCGAAGGCTCCGGTGGGCCGCGGCAACGGCCCGAGATGCACGACCTCGACGCGGTCGGTCCCGAGCAGGTCGCGGGCCGCCTCGGCCGTGGCGTGCGAACTGGCGTGTACGAACGCGCCGCGCTTCACGGCTCGCCGCAACACCGCTCCCGCACGGTTGACGGCGGCGGAGCTCGCGCCCCGATTGGTCAGGAACCACAGGTCGTACACCGACACCACTGTCGGAAGCCGGCTCGGCGGCGCGACGTAGTTCGTGCCGTGCACGACGTCGACGCCCGGGAACCAGCGATCGGCCCGTGGCCGGTCACCGCGCGCCCACAGCCGCGTTGCGAGGCCGGCGGGGATCGGGAGCTTGTGCTCCGTTTCGCCGGTGGCGGCCCGGAAGCTCACGACGTACGGGTACAGCGCGACGTCGAAGCGCAGGCGGAGCGCCGTTGTCAGATGGTCGACCGCGAGACCCACTCCCGTTCGGTGCCCATGCAACGGGCCGACGTCGATGGCGACGGTGATGGGGTCCATGGTGAGCCGGATCCACGCTAGCCCGCCATAGACTCGCCAACGCCCATCCGCGATACCGGCACGCCCAGCCGCCACCAGCGCCGCCTCACCTTCGCAGACACACCGCACACCTCCCAATCGACGAGGAGCAGGTCCGCCAATGCCACGTGCCTTCATCACCGGGATCACCGGCCAAGACGGTCATCACCTCGCCGAGTTCCTGCACAGCGAGGGCTACGACGTGTACGGCATGGTGAAGGGCCAGAGCAACCCGCGGATCGCCGAGCTGCTCGAGGAGATGCCGTACATCGAGACGATCCCCGGTGATCTGGCCGACCTCCCGTCCTTGGTGGCCGCGCTCGAGCTGTCGCAACCCGACGAGGTGTACAACCTCGGTGCGATCTCGTTCGTGGCGCTGAGCTTCAACCAGGCCGAGCTGACGGCGAACGTCACCGGGCTCGGCGTGCTCCGCATGCTCGAGGCGATCCGCATGGTCGGCGGCACGCAGAACAACCCGATCCGGTTCTACCAGGCCTCGTCGTCGGAGATGTTCGGCAAGGTCCGCGAGACGCCGCAGACCGAGAGGACACCATTTCATCCCCGCAGTCCATATGGGTGCGCCAAGGTGTTCGGTCACGACATCACGGTGAACTACCGCGAGAGCTACGGGCTGTATGCCTGCAGCGGGATCCTCTTCAACCACGAGGGACCCCGGCGCGGCATCGAGTTCGTGACCCGCAAGGTCACCAACGCCGCCGCTCGAATCAAGCTGGGATTGCAGCACGAGCTCGTGATGGGGACACTCGACACCAAGCGCGACTGGGGCTACGCCGGCGACTACGTCAAGGCGATGTGGATGATGTTGCAGCAGGACGAACCGGACGACTTCGTCATCGCCACCGGAACCGCGCACTCGATCGAGGAGCTCGTCGATCTCGCCTTCAGCGAGGTCGGCATCGACGACTGGTCGCGTTTCGTCCGCCAGGATCCGAAGTTCTTCCGACCGGCCGAGGTCGACCTCTTGATCGGCGACCCGAGCAAGGCCCGTGAGCAACTCGGATGGCGCACCGAGGTCGACTTCGAGGGTCTCGTCAAGACGATGGTCGCCCACGATCTCCAGATCGAGGCGAAGAAGGCCGGGATCGAGATGCCGTCGTAGTCCGTCGGTGGCGCTCCGGCGGGTCGCTCAGGTTTCGAGCGGACGGCTGGTGATGGCGTCCATCACCGAGTCGCCGGACGGGACGACGCCGGTTGCGAGCTTCGAGCGCAGCACCACACCGAACGTGACCATCGCCGTGATGCTCGACGCGACCAACGCGATCTCGATCCTGCGGAACAGCTGATCGCCCGCGATCCAGGTCGTGAACACGAACGTGCAGAAGCCGATCGCCCACCCGAGCGCCACCAGCGCGTGCCCCCGCAGGGCGATCACTGCCTGCGCCGTGGCGAGCGCCAGCATGTAGCACGCGCTCGACAGGGCCAACATCGCGAGCGTCCGGCCGCTGAGCTCGGCGTCGTAGAACTTCTCGATCACGAACGGACCGAGGATGAACGCACCCGTGGTGCCCACCACGCCCACCGCGATGACGATCATCATCAGGGCTCGCAGGCCGGAGCGGAACTCGATGAGCTCGTTGCGGGCGGCGAGTCTCGACAGCCGCGGTAGCAGAGCCGCTTGCACCGCCTGGAACATGAACAGCGGAATCCGCGCCAGCAGGACCCCGAACGCGAAGTGGGTGACAAGCTTGCCCTCGTCGTCGTCAGCCAGCAGTGTCGCGGCGACGACGCCGGCGTTGAGCAGCGCGGCGCCGAAGACCGAGCCGACGAGGAGCCAGCCGAGGTTCGGCGTCACCTCGTTCCATGTCGACTCGGGACCAGGCTGCGTGTTGAGGCGTCCGCGTGCGGCGACGACGCCCACCGCGAACAGCGGAGCCAGCCCGACGGCGAGTCCGTATGGTCCGGCGGCCGTGACGCCGATGCCTGCGAGCGCCAGGCACAGCACGATGCGCACGACGCCGTCGGATCCCATGATGATGGCGTAGTCACGGAAGCGCCCGGTGCCCGAGCAGATGCCACGCGCGAGGTGGGCCGGCGCGTAGGCCACGAATGCCACCGCGAGCGCCCCGAACATGACCCAATCGCCGTCGAAGTAGTGCTTCGTGATCACCGGGCTGAGAACGGCGATGGCGAGGAGGACGACACCGGCGAGCATCGCGCCGAGCAGCACCACTCGCTTGACGACGGGTTGGCCACCCTGTCCGGTGGCCCGGCGGTGGGCGAGCGCTCGGCCGAGCTCCTGTTCGAGCGGGAGGAAGAATCCGGGTGCCAGCGAGAACGTCGCGAACCACAGCGCCGAGATCGGTTTGAACTCCTCGTCACCGCCGAGCGCGCTCTTGCCGACCTTGAAGAAGGCATACGTCGCGACGCCCGCGATCAGCAACGCGATGCCGACGGGAAAGGTGCCCTCGGGGAATGGAGCGCGACGGCTCACGGGTTCGGCAGCGGGGGTCACCAGGACCACGAGAGTATCTGGCGCCCCCGCCGGCCGGGCGTGATGTTCGAAACCTCGAACGACGTGCCGCCGACGGCGACGGCGCCGATCAGGCGATCGCGTCGGCCAACTGACGTGCGCGCGTCGTGATCTCGGTCTGGATCTCACGGCCGCGCTCGGCGGCCTTCTGGAGCGTCACGGCGACGAGACCGACACCCGCGTAGGCGGTGTCGCGGGCCAGGTCGCCGAGGCGATCGACGTCGACCTTGGGCACATCGACCTTCGAGACGTCGAACTTGGGCAGGTCGAACTTGGGCATGTCGAACTTGGGCAACTGGACATTCGACATGTCGAACTTGGGCAACTGGACCTTCGACAGGTCGAGCTTGCTGAGGTCGAGGCCGAAAAGGCTGGGCATCGTGAAGGTGGGCATCGTGACTCCGATTGTGAGGGGTAGGAATGGTCTGATTGCAATAGTACCACCGACTGCTTGCAATTGCAAGCGCCGAACACCGGAACTGTCTG
>DASUEW010000168.1:0-4591 GCA_036274875.1 Ilumatobacteraceae bacterium | reverse complement strand
CTCGTCGTCTGTGGGGGATCGTCGTCGGTGGCGAACTCGATCACGACGTCGTACGTGCCCACGGCGGTCGTGCCTGCCACGTTCAGCGTCGCCGTGCCGGCTCCTGTCGGGGTGAGGGTGATGCCGTCGACGGCGGGCGATGTGATCGCGATCGAAGCGATCGCGCTGTCGGCGTCGGTTGCCGAGACATCCGCCGAGGCCGGGGTGCCGGCCGGGGTCACGAGCGTCGCCGGGCAGGTGGCGACGGGCAGTGCCGGCCCGCCGCCCGGCGTGCCGGTGACGACGATGTCATCGACGCCCGTCATGCTGTCGGAGCCGGTGGTGTCGGTCGTCATGATCCGGACGTCGACGATCGGCTGGTTGTCGGCGGCCGCAGGGAGCAGTGCCGAGACCGGGAACGTGTCGCCCTGAGTGCCGGAGGCGTCCGGCACGTTGCCAGCCGGGACGTTGGTGTAGTTGCCGCTGCCACCGACGCGGTAGTGCAGCGCGAACTGCTGGCTCCCAGCGTTGTCCGCGTCGAGATCGACGAGCGTGTAGGCAACGTTGATCGCCGTCTGCCCGGTCGTGTTCAGCCGCACGACGAGGTGCGGTGCGTCTGCCGTGCCGGATCCCTGCAAGGCGACGACCTGCGACGCCTCGATCTCGTGGATCCCGCCGGTGGCGCTGGTCGCGGCCGACTGGGCGAGCACGTTGATCGGCGTCGCCGAGCCGTCGCCGAGCACGGTCTGCGGGTCGGCGTTGGTGGTCGCCATCGCGTCGCCCCGGTAGCCGATGATGCTCGGCACGCCGTCCCAGTTGTCGTTGAGGGTGATCAGCGAGGGACTCGACCAGTTCTGGGCGAACGGGAGCGTTCCGGGCGTGGTGTCCGCGGAAAGAGCCGGCGGGACCACGGCAAATGTCCCGATTCCGACGACCAGCGACGCGACCAGGCTTCCCGCACGGCGTGACCTCATGGTTGGACCCCCTCCAAGGCGTGTGACGGCGCGAACCTACGCCGTGCACACTGGGTTGTCACATCGTCCTGTGAACAGGGAGTTGCCGCCGAGCAAACCTTGCAGTGACATCCGCGGGCACCGCCCAGCAGCATGACAGCGACGGTCGGCATCAGTACCGTGGGGCCGCATGACGACGCCCGCGACCATCGAGCGACGCAAGCTGTGCAACCTCTTCGACGAGCTGGGACCGGACGCACCGACGTTGTGCGAGGGATGGCAGACGGTCGACCTCGCGGCCCACATCGTGGTGCGTGAGCGGCGCCCCGACGCCGCTCCGGGGGTGCTGGTGAAACCACTCGCCAGCTACACCGAGAAGGTTCAGCAACGCATCGCCGAATGGCCGTGGCCCCAGCTCGTGGAACGCATCCGTTCCGGCCCCCCGCGCCTCTCACCCACGCGGATCGATGCGATCGACAGAGTCGTGAACACCGTCGAGTTCTTCGTGCACCAGGAGGACGTTCGGCGAGCCCAACCGGACTGGTCGGCCCGCGAGCTCGACGCCGAGCTCGTCGACGATCTCTACACCGCCCTGAAGCGCGGTGCGAGGTTGCTGACCCGCAAGGCACCGGCCGGCATCGAGCTGGAGCCGTCCGACGGCCACCCCACGATCATCGCCAACCGCGAATCCCCCACCGTGACCGTGCGAGGGCCGGTTGGTGAACTGACGTTGTTCGTCTACGGCCGGCAGGCTCACGCAGTGGTCGAGCTCGACGGACCGAGCGATGCGGTTGCCTCGCTGCGCACCGCCTCGTTCGGCATCTGACCGACGAGCATCCCGTAACCCGGCTGCTGATCGGAACCAGCGGAATCCAGTCCCGCCGTCCGTCGCCGAGGGCCGGATTCGCGGGCGCGTAAATCGGCGACCTCGTCGCAACGAGTTCGTTACTTTGCTCCTCGAACCGTGACCCGCCACACCGGCGGGTGATACACGGCGAATCGAGCAAAGGCGGAATGCAATGAACAAGAAGCGAATGTCCCTGGCGGGACTTGCCCTGCTGACGATCACGGCAGTAGGAGCACAACCACTGTTGGCCGAGGGTGGCGAGGAGGACTCTTCTCCAGCGGAGCCCGGCATCGCGTACGTCGACGAGACGCCGAACCTCACCGAGTCGATCGGCGAGCCGGAGGCGATCGTCACGGACGCCGGCACGTACGACCCGACCATCCTCACCAAGTTCATCTCCGGCGCAGGGTTCAGCCCGGAGCAGGGTGTCGATGACGGCGGCATCTTCGACGACACCGTCACGTACACCCTGCCCTCGGGATCCGGGTTCGCATGCGTGGAACCGGGATCCGACTCCGGCGGGGTCTTCACCGAGTTCTACGCGGGGCTCGAGCTCCCTGACGGCGCGCTGATCAAGCAGGTCGTCTTCTACGGAGAGGACAATTACGTGCCGGACGACATCGACGTGTCGCTCGGGCGTACGAACATCAACATGCCGGTCCTGCTCGGTGCGCCAACACGGACCGACACCACCGTCAATGCCTTCACGACCGCGGGTCAGGCCGGTGTGATCGCGGTATCGAGCCCGAGCAACCTCGACGAGGTGGCCGGCAGCTTCGGGTCCCCGATCACGGGCTTCAACCATCGGTTCCACACGATCAACGTCAGGCTCGTGAACGCGGCTCTCGCCAATCACCGCCTGTGCGGTGTCGAGGTGCGATACCAGGTGGCGACGTCGGCCGCCGATCCGGGAACGGTGTTCCACCCGATCAGCCCGATCCGGGCGTTCGACTCCCGGAACCCGGTCTACCCCGGCGCGGGCCTGCTGGCTCCGAACACGTCGAAGGTGATCAGCATCAAGGATGGCCACGATGGCGCCGGCGTGGTGAACGCGCTCGACGTCGTGCCCGCCGACGCGACGGCGATCACGTACAACCTCACGATCGGCGCGCCGACGGGTCCGAACTTCGTTGCGGTCACCCCCGGCGATGCGGCAAGCTTCCTGGCGTCGGCGATCAACTTCAACGGCACGGCCGACATCGCCAACGCCGGCACGGTCGCCATCGACGCCCTCCGCCAGATCAAGGTGTGGGGCGGTGACCAGAGCGGTTCGGCGCACATCATCATCGACGTCACCGGCTACTACGCTCCACCGGTGCCGTTCCCGAACATGGGCAACTGAACAGGGCCGGTGCGCTTCACGCACCGACCCATCCGACCGAGGAGACCCTCGGACACCGAATGCGTGACAGGGTGCCGCAGCCACACGGCCGCGGCACCCTGTCGCGTCAGCGCAGCGTTCGGACGGACGCGCCCAGCACCGTTCCGACCCGTCACTCTCATTACAGTGTTATGCGAACCGTGATACGCCACTCCCGGCGTAGATACGAGGCGGAGTCAGAAGGACGGATTTCATGAACAAGAAGCGAGTGTCCCTGGTTGGAATCGCCGCGCTGGCGGTAATCGCGGTCGGCACGACCACGGTGGTCGCCGATCTGGGCGAGGGCGGTGGCCCTCAGGATCCGGCACCGCCGGGGACGCCGGAGGTCAGCCCCTCCGGGGAGGAGCTCACCGAGTCGTTCGACGTCCCGGAAACGATCACGACCACCGGCACCACGTACGACCCGACGATCCTGACGAAGTTCATCGGCGGTCGTGGGTTCGTGGTCAACCAGGGCTCCGGGATCGAGTTGGATACGGTTCTCTTCGATGGCCAGACCTGCGTGCGCGCCGACGCGCTCGGGGGTGGGCCGATCGCTGTCCTGTTCGCAGCCGTCGAGCTGCCCGATGGTGCGCGGATCAAGCAGGTCGCGTTCTACGGGGAGGACAGCTACGCGCCCGCCGACATCTCGATCCAGTTCTACCGCGGGAACGTCAACGTGCCGGTGCTCCTCGGGGTCAACACTCGCGCCGAGGACCTGATCGACAGCTTCACGACCGCAGGTGTCAACGGTGTGGCCGCCGTGTCCGGCGCCGACAACCTGAACGAGCTCGCCGGCAGCTCCAGCTCGATCCTGACCGGGACCAACCATCGATTCCACATCGTGCGGGTCCAGATGACGAACGCGGCCGCGACCAATCACGTCCTGTGTGGAGTCGAGGTTCGGTACCAGGTGCCGGCGACGGTCGAGACGGGGACGGTGTTCCACCCGATCAGCCCGATCCGCGCCTACGACTCCCGGAACCCGGCCTACCCGAGCTCCGGATTGCTCGGTCCGAACACGTCGAGAACGATCAGCATCAAGGACGGCCACGATGGCGCTGGCTTGGTGAACGCGCTCGACGTCGTGCCCGCCGGGGCGACGGCGATCACCTACAACATCACGATCGGCGCACCGACGGGTCCGAACTTCGTCGCCGTGACCCCCGGCGATGCGGCAAGCTTCCTGGCGTCGGCCGTCAACTTCAACGGCACGGCCGACATCGCCAACGCCGGCACCGTCGCCATCGACGCCGCCCGCCAGATCAAGGTGTGGGGCGGTGACCAGAGCGGTTCGGCGCACGTGATCATCGACGTCACCGGCTACTACGCTCCGCCGGTGCCGTTCCCGAACATGGGCGGCTGATCCGTCAGTCCAGCATTCGGAGGAAGCCGAGCAGGGCGTCGTTGAACTCGTCGACGGCTTCCTGCTGGGTCCAGTGGCCGGCGCCG
>DASUEW010000167.1:0-6022 GCA_036274875.1 Ilumatobacteraceae bacterium | reverse complement strand
GAGAACGTCGGCAAGGACCGAGGCCGTGCCCTCCGGGTCCTCGATCAGCTTGGGGTTGATGCTGATGCTCTTCGCCGCGACCGACATCGCCAGCTCTTCGCCGTTGCGATCGAAGATCGTCCCGCGATCGGCAGGCACGTCGCGCGAGCGGGTCCATTGACGTGTGCCCTCGATGCGCAGCGCCTGGCCCTCGCTCGTCTGGAGGACGCCGACCTTGAAGAGCACCAACGCGAGCACGAGCACGAGTGCGCCGAGCAACACGATCAGCCGCTGTCGTGGTTGCCCGGCTCCGAACCGGAACTCCCGGGCATGGGAGTGCTTCGGGGCGACGACGCGCCGTGACGCGCGCTGGGCGGTCCGCCGCGGCGGAGCAGCGCGCCGGCGCGGTGTCGGGGGGCGCACCGCGCGGCGCGTGCTCGGCGAGGTTCGATGGCGGGCCGATGGTGACGTGCCACCGGTGCGGTGGTGGGTGCGCGACGCGCGTCGGATGGTGGGCGCCGAGCGACGGACGGGCCGTGATGCCAGCTGTGATAAAGGAATGCGACGGCTCATGGCGATTCGCCGGACACGGCCTTGACGAGGCGGAACTGGTCGAGCGGTTGGAGGCTCTCGATCGCCTCGCGGTCGTCGAGTATCTCCCCGGTGGCGGCGATCGCGATCGCGACGGTCAAGCCGTCAACCGGTACGAACTGGCTGGTGGCGGCCGGGTGCATGCCGATGCGAGTGGCCTCGGACGACAATCGGGTCGGCGAACGCAGCTCGGCGCGCGCCCGGCGCAACACGTCGAAACGCGCTTGCGCGTCGGCCACGGATTGCTCGAGCCGGTCGATCTCGAACTGCCGCTCGGCAAGGCTGGTGTGGAGCACCGCCGAGCCGAGCATCAACCCGGCCAACAGAATCGAGAGCGCGACCGCGAATCCGGCCGCCCGTCGGCGGCGCGGCACGAGCGAGAGCTGGGGCGCGGTCGCAGGTTGGGCGCGACGCGTGGCAGGGGCACGCCGGGAGACGTGTCCCGAGGTGGCGCCAGCGATGTGATCGTGCGGGTTGGCGATCATGGGCCGCCACCCCGTCGCGTCGGCTCCGTCCGCTCCGCGACACGCAGCCGCGCCGATGCGGCGCGACGGTTGACGGCCTTCTCCTCGCTGGTCGGTGTGCGCCGCACGCCCCGCACCAGTCGCACCGTCTGCACCGCGCCGCACACACAGGGCAGCTCGGGCGGGCACTCGCACGCGCCCGTCGCGACACGGAACCGCTCCTTGACGATCCGATCCTCACCGGAGTGGTACGAGACCACCGCGATCCGTCCACCCGGCACGACGGCGTCGATCGCGGCATCGATCGCAGGTGCCAGAACCTCCAGCTCGCCGTTGACTTCGATGCGGATCGCCTGGAACGTCCGCTTGGCTGGATGCCCACCGGTCCTGCGGGCGGGGGCCGGGATCGCACCGGTGACGACCGCCGCCAGCTCGGTGGTCGTCTCGATCGGCCGGGCGGCGACGATCGCGCGCGCGATCCGTGAGGCGAAGCGCTCGTCGCCGTACTTGCGGATCACGCGACGCAACTCGGCTTCCGCGTAGCCGTTGACCACGTCGCTCGCCGACCACTGGGCGTCGGTGTCCATCCGCATGTCGAGCGGTCCTTCGTGCCGGTACGAGAAGCCACGCTCGCCTCGGTCGAGCTGCGGTGACGAGACGCCGAGATCGAACAGGGCGCCGCTGAGTCTGTCGATGTCGAACGCGGTCATTGCCTGTCGGAGGTCGTCGAACCGGCATCGGTATGCGGAGAACCGGCTTCCGAACCTGGCCAGCCGCTCGCCGGCGGCGGCCAGGGCCGCCGGATCGCGGTCGAGCCCCAGCACGGTCACGTCGGGTCGGGCTTCGAGGATCCCCTCGCTGTGCCCCCCTCCGCCGACAGTCGCGTCGACGACGACCCCGGCGGGCACCGGTTCGAACACGTCGACGATCTCGTTGACCATGACCGGGCGGTGATCGAAGTCGGCGGCTCCTTCCTCGTGCGACATCACTCGTCTCCCCACACGCGGGCCGGTTCTTCGTCGTCACCCTCGACCTGAACGGTCTCGAACCGCTCGGGCTTCCACACCTCCACGGCGTCGAACATGCCGGCGACCTTCACCGACGAGCTCGACAGCAGCCCGGCGTGGGCGCGGACCTTCTCGTCCAGCGTGATGCGTCCCTGCTTGTCGATCGCGACGAGCGTCACGTTGGCGGCGACCGAGCGGCGCCGTGTCCGGGACAGCTCGCCGCGCTTCTCCCGGTCGATCAGCTCGCGGGCGTGGGTCTCGAACTCGGAGACCTCGCGGATCGTCACGCAGCCCTCGCCGTCGAGTGACACGTAGCAGCGATCGCCGAGCTCGCTACGGAACGCGGCGGGGAGCGCGAGACGACCTTTGTCGTCGATGCTGCGGTCGTGGACCCCGACGAACACGTTGCGTGACCCATCCCTTTCGTAAACCAGGCGTCACGCGTGAAGCCGTGCCTCGGCGCGGGAAACGCGTGCGACCTCCCCGCCAGCTCATTGTGCCTACCCAACCCTCCAAAGTCAACCATTCTTCACCAATTCTCCCCACTCTCCACCAGCACGTCTGCGCGCGCTCCGCGCGCAGACGCGATCCCTCCTCCCGTCTGTGTCACCGACATCGGCGAACATCGCCAGTTGCGGTGACACAAACAGGGGGTCAGGTCGCCAGGAAGCGCTCAGCGAGGCCCGTGACCGTGACCGCCAACGTGGCGACCGGCGGCAACGGCGATGGAAGCGGTCGAGCCAACAACTCGATCAGCAGCTCGTCGTCGAACCGCCGGTTGACGGCGCACTGGAATCGGGCACCACGACGCGTCCGGCGCTGGCTGAGCCCGACCAGCTTGACGCCGTCGAGGAGCACCTCACCAGGCGCGATGCCGGCGAAACAGACCAGCTCGGACCACGGCGTGCGCACCATCGGTCCGCGATGCACCGTCAGTTCGCCGTCGACCACATCACGCAGCGCGGCGACCCATCGTTCGCCGATCCGCACCATCGACCGCCGGACGTCGTCGTCCCATCGTGGGTCGGTCGCCGGCACGATGACGTCGACCCACTCCGTCGCGCCCGGCACGAGCAACACGATGCCGCCGCCCGAGCGGCGATGCACGATCTCGACGTCACGCCGCCGGCACGCGACCAGGTCGAGCACGTCGTCGGTCTGGCGCGAGCCCAGGACGATCGCCGGGTGGTCGACGTCGAACTGCCACACCGCTGCGACGTCGGGAAACTCATGAGCGTGGAAGTCAGCAGCCGAGCCACCGGCACGGTGCACGTGGCCCGAACTCGATCTCAGCCCGAGCTCGATTTCAGGCGGCGCGCGCCCTGTTCATGATGCGAGGGCAAGGTACGGCTTCCACGCCTCTGGCACGCGCGTCGTGCTCACGACCACCCACGCCGTGGCCCGCGGCACCCGGCACGGGCGCAGCAGGCGCATCCCGGCCTCGTCGGGCGTGCGGTCGCGTTTGGCCAGGTTGCAGGGACGGCAGGCCGCCGCCACGTTCTCCCACTCGTGCCGCCCGCCGCGAGAGCGCGGCGTCACGTGATCGATCGAATCGGCGTGAGCCCCGCAGTACTGGCACCGGTAGTCGTCGCGGGCGAACACACCCCGCCGCGACAGCGATGCCTTGCGCCGGTACGGCACCTTGACCATGTACCTCAGGCGGATCACCAACGGGCTGGCCAGGGTGAGGGTGGCGGACCGGATGAGGAGCCCGTCGCACTCGACGAGCTCGGCCTTCTCGGCGAGCACCAGGCAGGCGGCCCGACGCGCGGAGACGACGCTGAGCGGCTCGTAGCTGGCGTTGAGGACGAGGGAGCTCCGCATCACCATGACGCTCACCCGGCGATCGTTGGTCGTGCAGACGTCGTTCATCGGTGATCGTGCCACCGCTTGCACCATGCCAGGTAGTTCACCACATCGGCCGGTTCGGGAGAGTGCTCGGAATCGCCGTACTGGGTCAGCAGACGGAACCTGAGATAGTCGTCGGGCGGACGCGGGACGAACGGTGGGCGTGTCCACCAGCGGGGCGCGGCCGTCCGCCTGAGCTGGCGCACGGCTGTCGACCACAACGACGGCCGCCGGGCGACGGCGAGGACGGCTCGGATCACGCCGGGCGCGGCTCCTTGGGCAGGCCGAGCACCATCTCGCCGATGATGTTGCGCTGGATCTGCGAGGAACCGGCGTAGATCGTGCCGGCCCGAGCGTTGAGGAACGTGTCGACCCACGACGCCGAGCTGTTCGGCGCACCGGCGTCGTCGGTCTGGAACGCCGACGACGGCGGCCGGCCGGTCGGTACCAGGGCGTCGGCCCCGAGGATGTCGACGGCCAGCTCGGTGGCGACGCGGTGGTACTCGCTCCAGTACAGCTTGGAGATCGCTCCGTCGGGCCCCGGGTGGTGGCCGGCGAGGAACTTGGTCAGCGTCCGCATGCCGTTGTAGCGCATGATCTGGACCTTCGAATGGCACCACGCCAGCCGCTGGCGGATGAGCGGATCGCTGGTGAGCCCGCGCTCGCTGGCCAGCCGCACCAGCCGCTCGAGCTCGGACTGGAAGCGGATCGGCATCGTGGCGGCCGACTCACCACGCTCGAAGCCGAGCAGCGTCATCGCCACCGCCCAGCCGTTGTTGACCCCGCCCACGACCTCGTCCTTGGGGACGACCGCGTCGGTGTAGAAGATCTCGTTGAACTCGCTCTCACCCGAGATCATCTTGATCGGGCGCACCTCGATCCCCGGCTGACGCATGTCGACCAGCAGGAACGAGATCCCCTTGTGCTTGGGGGCGTCGGGATCGGTGCGGGCGAGCGTGAAGATGTGATCCGCGAGGTGCCCGGCCGACGTCCAGATCTTCTGGCCGTTCAACACCCACTGGTCGCCGTCGAGCACGGCCCGCAGACCGATGTTGCCGAGGTCGGATCCGGCGTTGGGTTCGCTGTAGCCCTGGCACCAGGTGTCGGCGCCGGACAGGATGCGGGGGAGGTAGTGCGCCTTCTGCTCGTCGGTGCCGCGCAGGAGCAGCGTGTTGCCGAGCATCTGGATCCCGAACACGTCGTTGGGGCCGCCGGTCGGCACACCCGCCTTCGCGAACTCCTCGGCGATGATCACCTGCTCGAGCGCGGAGAGTCCGCCGCCGCCGTACTCGACCGGCCAGCCGGGTGCGAGGTAGCCGGCTTCGTGAAGCGTCTTGCGCCACTCGGTCACGAACGTGCGGATCTCGTCACCAACGAGCCGACCGAGACCATGCCAGTCGGCCGGGAGCTTCTCGGCGAGGAACGCCTGCACCTTCTCGCGGTACTCCTCGGCCTCTCGCGTGTACGTCGGCTGCATGGACGCAGCCTAACGATCCCGGTTACCGATCAGTAGACGTAGACCCGTCGTTCAGAGGTGAACACCCGGTTCGGCGGGCGGCGGCGTCAGCCGCTTCGCCCGCCGGTCACCAAGTAGACGTAGACCCTACCGAAGCGTCGAGCGGGCGATCGCGGCTGCCGCCACGAGTGGCCCACCGGCGCCCGCCGGGAGCGGGATGACCGAGAGCCCGCTGAGATGCGACAGCCGGCTGCGCACGGTCAGCTCGCGGGCCATGGCATCGAGCAGTGGCTGGCCGAGAGCGGCCGGGACCGATCCGGCGACGAACACGCGGGTGGTGTCGACGATCGCCGCGATCGAGGCGACGGCCCTGGCGAGCAGGATGCCGGTCGTCTCGATCACAGCGGGTGGTGTCCGGCGCAACGGACGATTGGTCTCCGACTCGATGGCGCGGGCGCTGACGTAGGCGTCGAGACAGCCGACACCGCCACACGAGCACGATCGCCCCTCGGGCTCGACGACGAGGTGACCGAACTGGCCGACGTTGCCGGTGCGGCCGTCGAGCAGCCGACCCGACGACACGACTCCCCCGTCGACCGAATCCCCGACGAGCAGCGCGGCGAAGTCGCGCAGGCCGGAGCCACGCCCGCACCATGCCTCCGCTGAGGCGAACGCTC
>DASUEW010000166.1:0-2340 GCA_036274875.1 Ilumatobacteraceae bacterium | reverse complement strand
GACGCCCTTTGCACCGAGCTCGCAACACTGGCAGCGAAGGGGATCCACGACCCGTCGACGATGCCGTTCGCCATCCCCTGGACCGACATCGAGCCGCCCGAGCTCGAGCGTCAGGCTTTCCGCTTCTGGTGGGGTTGTCGCGCCGACACGTCGCCCGCCAAGTGGAACCTGATCTTCGTGGCGCTCGTCGGCGACACGGTCGTCGGCACGACAAGCCTTGGCAGTACCGACTTCGCGGTCACGCGAACGTTCGAATCCGGCTCCTGGCTCGGCCGCGAGCACCAGGGTCGCGGACTGGGCAAGGAGATGCGCTACGCGACGTTGCAGCTCGGCTTCGACGGCTTCGGCGCCGAGCAGGCGACCACGGGGGCGTTCACCGACAACCCCGCCTCGCTCGGTGTCACTCGCTCGCTCGGCTACGAGCCCAACGGACGGCTCCGTCACCAGCGCCGCGGCGAGGTCGCCGAGTCGCTCCGGTTCCAGATGTCACGCGAGCACTGGGCGACGATCCGCCGCGACGACATCTCGCTCCACGGTGTCGAGGCGGCCGCCGCACTGCTCGGGCTGTAGCGACCGGCCTGCTGACGGCGGTCAGGTCGAGAGTCGGGCAACCAGTTCGGCGAGCGGCTCGCGATGGTCGCGCAACAGCGGCAGGCCGGCTTCGCGCAGGACCGCGTTGTCGAGCACGCCGTTGGCCGGTCGTTCGGCCGCACGTGGTGGGTCGAGGTCGGCGGTGCGGATCGGTCTGACCATCGCCGGGTCCTTCCCGATCGCGGCCACGATGTTGCGCACGAACTCGTACCAGCTGACGGCGCCCTGGTTGGTGACGTGATGGATGCCGGTCCGCCGCTCGAGGGCGAGCCGGCGCAGCATCGGCGCCAGATCGGTGGTGAACGTCGGGCAGCCGCGTTGGTCGTCGACGAACGACAGCGTGTCGCGCTCGGACGCGAGGCGCAACACGGTGCGCACCATGTTCGAACCATGCTCGCCGCACACCCACGACGTGCGCACGACCGTCGCGTTCGGGCCGGCCTCGCCCTCGCCGGCGAGCTTCGAGCGGCCGTACACCGATCGCGGGTTCGGTGTGTCGCCTTCGCGGTAAGGGCGGTCGAGCGTTCCGTCGAACACGTAGTCAGTGCTGATCGTGACGAGGTGGGCGCCGGCGAGCTCGCTCGCCTCGCGCACCCATCGCACCGCTTCGGCGTTGGCGGCGAACGCCTTGTCCGGATCGCTCTCGCAGTCGTCGACCGCGGTCCACGCCGCGCAGTGGAACACGACGTCGGGCCGGATCGTCGCGACTGCAGCGGCGACGTCGGACCTCGCCGTCACATCGAGCTCGGCGCGCCCGGTCGCGACGACATCGTCACCCGCCGACACGCACGCCGCCACGACGTCGTGGCCGAGTTGTCCACGAGCACCGGTGACGAGGACTTTCATCCGATGTCCGCCTTCAACGAATTTTCAGGCACGTCACGGCTTCCAGGCGGTGCCCTCGGCGACGGGCGCACGATCACGCAACGGCTCCCACCACTCGCGGTTGGCGGCGTACCAGTCGATCGTCGCGCCGATCCCGGAGTCCCACGCGACAGTCGGTGCCCATCCCAGCTCGCGCTGGATCTTCGACCAGTCGAGAACATATCGGCGGTCGTGACCCGGACGGTCGGGCACGATCGTCTTCAGCGACTGCGGCTTACCCAGGTGCGCCAAGATGAGGTCGGCGATCTGCTCGACACTCTGCTCGACGCCCGTGCCGACGTGGTACGTCTGACCGATCCGGCCGTCGCTCAGGATCACGTCGATCGCCCGGCAATGGTCGAGGGCGTGAATCCACTCCCGGCGGTTCTGGGTCGAGGCGTACATCGGCAGCGGGAGGTCCTGCAGCGCCAGCGTCGTGAAGTACGGGATCACCTTCTCGGGGAACTGGAACGGGCCGTAGTTGTTGGCGCAATTCGTGATCGTGACCGGCAGGTGCCAGGTCTCGTGGTACGCGCGCACCACATGATCGCCCCCGGCCTTCGAGGCGTTGTACGGCGTGCGCGGCCGGTACGGGGACTCCTCGTCGAACTTCTCGTCGGTTTCGAGCGACAGATCGCCGTACACCTCGCACGTCGACACGTGATGGAAGCGTGCCACTCCGACCCGCCTGGCAGCCTCGCAGAGCCCCTGGGTGCCCAACACGTTGGTACGGAAGAATCGTGCGGGATCGATGATCGCCAAGCTGTTGTGCGATTCAGCCGCGAAGTTGACGATGCGATCGACCGCGTGTTCCTCGAGTACCTGCTCGACCGTTTCGGTGGCGCCGATGTCAGCCTGCACGAACGTGACACCGTCGATGCCTTC
>DASUEW010000165.1:0-7962 GCA_036274875.1 Ilumatobacteraceae bacterium | reverse complement strand
GGCCGACTCCCGGAGCGCCCGTGACTCCTGGCGGACGCAACGACGCGTTGCGGGTATCGACCGCCCGCCGAGGTGCGAACTCGTGGAACGGGGATCCGCCGGGGCCGAACCAACCGACGAGGTCGACGATGAGGTCGGTGCCACGGTCGCTGAAGATGCACGTCTGGCGCGTCGCGTCGACCGCGACCACCACCAGGTTCGACGTCGGTCCCTCCGGTCGGACGTTGACGTTCGAGAGCTCGGGCAGGCTCGAGCCGCACCCATGCACCGTCAGGAATCCGGGCGCCAAGGCTCGATCCGACGTGACCGTGAGGGCGAGCGACTCGGCGGCTGGCGGCACCGTCGTCGGGACGGGGACCCGCAGCCAACAACCTGGCGTCACGGGCTGCGCCTGGCGGGTGTCGACCAGCCGTTCCGGGGTCACACCGTGGAATCCCCCGACGGCGGCTGCCGATGGCGCCGGGCCACTCGGCGCGGTGCACGACACGGTGCTCGGCGTCGCCGCCGCCGCCCACTCGGCGGTTGGCAGCACGAGGATCAACGGCAGCGCTGACAACGCGGCCGCACTCGCCGCGACCGATCGACGGATGAATCGTTGCATGGCGAGCGATCGTAACGACCTCGCTCGTGGCGGTGCGGTCAGTGGATTCTCCGACACATACGCTGACCCGATGGATCTCACCGACCTGCGCATCTTCATCGAGCCCCAGCAGGGCGCGTCGTACGACGACATCCTCACGGTCGCGGCAAGTGCTGAGCGGCTCGGATTCGGCGCCTTCTTCCGCAGCGATCACTACCTCAAGATGGGAGATGTCACCGGACTTCCCGGGCCGAGCGACGCGTGGATCACACTCGCGGGGCTCGCCAGGGACACGTCGACCATCCGCCTCGGCACGCTCGTGACGGCGGCCACGTTCCGTCTGCCAGGGCCGCTCGCCATCGCGGTGGCCGGCGTCGATCAGATGTCGGGCGGACGGGTCGAGCTCGGGCTCGGCGCTGGTTGGTACGAGACCGAGCACTCCGCGTACGGAATCCCGTTCCCCGACCTCCGCACGCGATTTGACCGGCTCGAAGAGCAGCTCGCGATCGTCACCGGTCTCTGGAACACCGCCGCCGGCGACACGTACTCCTTCGACGGCCACCACTACGTCGTCGCCGACTCGCCGGCGCTCCCGAAGCCGGCGCAGGTCGGCGGCCCGCCGATCATCGTGGGGGGCCACGGACCCCGCCGGACACCGGAGCTCGCCGCGCGGTTCGCGTCGGAGTTCAACGTCGGGTTCTCACCGGTCGAGACGTTCACCGAGCAGCGCGGGCGTGTGATCGCCGCCTGCGAGGCGATCGACCGAGACCCGGCCACGATGAAGTGGTCGGCCGCGCTGGTGGCGTGCGCAGCAGTCGACGACGCCGGCGTCGTGCGGCGGGCGGGCGCGATCGGGCGCGATCCCGACGAGCTGCGCCGCAATGGCGCCGCCGGTACGGTCGACGAGACCGCCGCGACGCTGCGCCGCTGGATCGACGCCGGTGCCGACCGGATCTACCTTCAAATCCTCGATCTCGCCGACCTCGAGCACCTCGATGTGTTGGCGACCGAGGTCGCGCCGCGACTGATGTGACGGGATCGATGGGACCGTCGTACCGACTTTCCCAAATGGGGCCGATCCGAACCGTGAATAGAACCCGCCGAGTTGCGTGCCTATACTCGCGGTATGGCTGCGAAAAAGCGAGGCCCCAAAGGGCCCATGACCAAGGAACACAAGGCTGCTCTCGCGCAGGGCCGCACGGAAGGCCGGGCTGTTCGGGATTATCTCGAAGCGTTGCGTTCCTCCAAGCCCAAACGAGGACGCAAGCGTACGGCGGATTCGATCAACAAGCGGCTCGCCGTGATCGACGAGGCGCTCGCAGACGCCGAGCCGCTCAGCGAGCTGAAACTCATCCAGGAACGCCGCAATCTGACCGAAGAACTGGCCTCCATGGAGTCGAGCGTCGACACTTCGACGCTCGAGGACGCGTTCGTCGCCGTCGCCAAGGGCTACAGCGAACGGCAGGGGATCTCGTACTCGTCCTGGCGGGAAGTCGGCGTCGAAGCCGGCGTGCTCAAGCGCGCCGGCATCTCGCGCTCTTCCTGAACCGGGTCGACGCGCGAGCCGGCTGATTGACTCTGGTTCTGTCTGCTCCGGATCGCGGATTTCCGCGATCTCCAGCAGACAGTTCGGGAGTTTGCGGGTCACAGGGCGATGCGGTCGAGAGCAGCGAAGACGGTGTCGAGGTTGCGCAGCGAGCGAGAAAGGTCGAAGGCGTCGTCGAGCGACTCGACGGATACGTCGGGGTCGGCTTCGAGCAACGTGCGAAAATCGCACCGTTCGTCCCACGCCTTCATGGCGTGCCGCTGCACGATGCGATACGCCTCATCGCGGGTCTTCCCCGACCGCACGAGTGCGAGCAGAACCGGCTGGCTGAACACGAGCCCGTGGCTCGATCGGAGATTGTGCAACATCTGTTCCGGGAAGACCTCCAGTCCCGCCAACAGTCGTGTCAGTCGACGCAACACGTAGTGGGCGATCTGGGATGAATCCGGGAGTACGACGCGCTCGACCGACGAATGCGAGATGTCTCGCTCGTGCCACAGGGCCACGTCCTGGAGCCCGGCCTGCAGGTTCGCCCTGAGCACCCGTGAGAGCCCCGAGATCGTCTCGGCCGAGATCGGGTTGCGCTTGTGCGGCATCGCCGACGACCCTTTCTGGCCGGCCTTGAAGCCCTCGCGCACCTCGCTCACCTCGGTGCGCTGCAGATGCCGGAGCTCGACCGCCACCGCCTCACACGTCGTGCCCACCGAGGCGCAGGCCCAAAGGAACTCGGCGTGACGATCGCGCGCCACGACCTGGGTCGCGGGAACGGGGGTCAGGCCGAGGGCGCGACCGACGTAGGTCTCGACCGCGGGCGGGACGTTCGAGTAGGTCCCCACGGCGCCGCTCAGCTTCATCACCGAAACGGCCTCGAGCGCGGCGGTCAACCGAGCTCGATCGCGGTCGACCTGCAGCGCCCACAGCGCGGCCTTGGCGCCGAACGTCGTCGGCTCGGCGTGGACGCCGTGCGTCCGTCCGATCATCACCGTGTCGCGATGGGCGTGCGCGAGATCGACGAGTGTGCGCAACAGCTCGGCCGATGCGGTGATGAGCTCGCTCATCGCGTCGCGCATCGCCCAGCACAGGGCGGTGTCGACGACGTCGGTCGACGTCAACCCGTAGTGGATCCACGACGCCTCCGGGCCGCCGATCACGTCCTGCACCACGTCGACGAAGGCGGCCACGTCGTGATCGGTGACCGCCTCGCGTTCGAGGACCGCCTCGACGAACAAGGCGTCGACTCGCGGCGTACGCTCGCGGCACACGACGGCCTCGGCCGGTGGCACGACGCCTATCGCGGCGTGCGCCTCGGTGGCCAACAGCTCGACCTCGAGCCAGCGTTCGAACCGCGCCACGTCCGACCACACCGCTGTCATCTCCGGGGTGCAGTACCGCGGGATCATGACGTCACCACACCATGATGATGCCGGGGATCATGCCCGGGGGCGACTCGCCGGCGAGAGTCACGCGCTCCACAACACGTAGTCGTCGCGCTCCGCGCCGACGCCGATCACCTTGACCGGAATGCGGACCTGACGCTCGACGAGCTCGATGAACGAGCGCGCGGAGGGCGGCAATGCGTCGGGCTCACGTGCTTCCGACACGTCGGTGCGCCAGCCGGGCAACGACTCGTACACCGGCTCGACCCTCGCCAGCACGTCGGAGCGATCGGGATACGTGGCGAGCAACTCGCCGTCGATGCGGTACCCGGTGCAGACCTTGACCGCCTCGAAGCCGTCGAGCACGTCGAGCTTGGTGAGCGCCAACTCCGTGAGGCTGTTGAGCCGGATCGCATGACGCAGCATCACGCAGTCGAGCCAGCCCGCCCGTCGGCGGCGACCGGTGACCGTGCCGAACTCGTGCCCGACGTCGACGAGCGTGTCGCCATCGTGATCGGTGAGCTCGGTCGGGAACGGACCCGCGCCGACCCGCGTCGTGTAGGCCTTCGTGATACCGACGATGCGGTCGATGTCACGCGGACCGAGACCGGTGCCGGTACATGCTCCACCAGCGGTCGGGTTCGACGACGTGACGTACGGATAGGTGCCGTGGTCGAGATCGAGGAACGTCGCCTGGGCGCCTTCGAGCAGGATCTGCGAGCCAGCCGCCAACGCCTCGTGCAACAGACCGACCGTGTCGCACACGTACGGCTGCAGACGGACGGCGAGCACACGGAAACGGTCGACGACGTCGTCGACGTCGATGGTCTCGCCGCCCGCCTGCTCGATCAACGTGTTCTCCGCGACCGCCCGTGCCCGCACGGCCGTCGTGAACGATTCGACCTCGAGCACCTCGCCGGCCCGGATGCCCACCCGCCGTGCCTTGTCGGCGTAGGCCGGGCCGATCCCCTTCAGCGTCGTACCGATCTTGTCGTGACCGCGCATCGCCTCGGCGATCGCGTCGTGCGCCTGATGCCACGGGAAGATCAAGTGCGCGCGGCTCGACACCCGCAGCTCGCGACACGAGATGCCCCTCGACTCGAGCACGTCGATCTCGTGGAACAGCGTCGGCAGATCGACCACCACGCCGTTGGCGATCACCGGTACCACGTGCTCGTACAGCACGCCGCTCGGGACGAGCTGAAGGGCGTACCGCTGGTCGCCGACGACGACCGTGTGCCCGGCGTTGTGCCCGCCCTGATAGCGCACGACGTACGTGTGCTCCTTGGCGAGCAGGTCGATGATCTTCGCCTTGCCCTCGTCGCCCCACTGGGCGCCGATGACGACGGTGACGGGCATTTCCGCAACGGTACAGTGCCGCACCGCCGCTACCGTGCCCTCGATGACGGTGATGCGTCGCCAGCGGTGGGCCGACATGTCCGACGGGGCACGTGACCGGCTGTGCGCCCGGGGGCTCGACGAGATCTTCGATCCGACGTTGCGGGCTTCGATCGGCGAGCTGATCGACGACGTCCGCGAGCGTGGCGACGCGGCGGTGTGCGACGCGCTGGCGCGCCACGACGGCGTCACGGTCGAGCCGGACGGGCTGCGCATCAGGGACGACGAGTTCGCACAGGCCGCCGTCGATCCGGCGGTCGACGACGCGATCGACGACGCGATCGCCCACCTCCGGGCGTTCAACGAGCAGCAGCTGGCGCGCACCACCGATTGGAGCTTCGAGGCCGAGCCCGGGTTGACGGTGGGCGAGAAGGTCACGCCGGTGTCGTCGGCGGGACTGTTCACGCCGTCCGGGAAGGCGAGCTACCCGAGCGTGACGTACCAGCTGGCGGTGCCGGCGATCGTCGCCGGGGTTCCCGAGCTGGCACTCGTCGTACCGCCGGTTCCAGGTCGGGGTGGCGAGGTCGATCCGGCTGTGCTCGTCGTGTGCCGCAAGCTCGGCCTGCGCGAGGTGTTTCGTGTGAACGGACCGGCGGGCATCGCCGCGTTGGGGTTCGGCACCGAGTCGATCCCCAAGGTCCGCAAGGTCGTCGGGCCCGGTTCGCCGGCGGTCACCATCGCCCAGGTCGAGATGCAGCGCCACGGCGTCTCGACGATGATGCTGCTCGGCCCGACCGAGAGCCTCGTGATCGCCGATGGCACCGCCGACCCCGCCCGACTGGCGGCCGACCTGCTGATCGAGGCCGAGCACGGCACCGACTCGTCGGTTGTGCTCATCTCGACGTCGGCCGAGCTCGCCGACGCCACCGACGTCGAGCTGGCCGCGCAGCTCGCCGACCTGCCCGACGTCCGCGCCATCGCGGCCAGGGCTGCGCTCGGCGACAACGGAGGATGCGTGATCGTCGGATCGCTCGACGACGCGGTTGCGATCGCCAACCGCTACGCGCCGGAGCATCTGCAGGTCGCGGTCGACGACGCCCACGTCGACCGCGTCGTCTACGGCCTGCGGAACGCCGGCGAGATCCTCGTCGGCCAGCACACGCCGTTCAGCGCCGCCAACTTCGTGATCGGCTGCCCGGCGTCGTTGCCGACGAGCGGGTTCGCGCACGTGTCGTCCGGGATCACCGCCAACGCGTTCTTGAAGCGCACCGCCATCGCCAGGGCCGACGCACGGGCCCTCGCCCGCATGGCGCCGTCGGTCATCGCCCTCGCCGACCACGAAGGTTTTCCCGCCCACGCGGCCGCACTCCGACGACGAGGGTGACGGAACCCCTACGCTTCGTGATGTGACGTCGATTCTGCTGGTCGAAGACGACGAACGGATCAGTGAGCCGCTGGTCCGCGTTCTGGTTTCGGAGGGCTTCTCGGTCACCCACGTCGACGGCGGAAAGGACGCCCTGGCCGCCGTCGAACGGGACCGGCCCGATCTCGTGCTGCTCGACCTGACGCTGCCCGACATCGACGGGCTCGACGTGTGTCGCAAGCTGCGTGCCGACATCCCCGACCTCCCGATCGTCATGCTCACCGCACGCGCCGAGGAGATGGACGTGATCGTCGGGCTGGGCGCCGGCGCCGACGACTACATCGCCAAGCCGTTCCGTCTCGCCGAACTGATCGCACGCGTGCGCGCCCGGCTCCGAGTCGTCGAACAGGCGACCCGCGCGACCCCGATGCTCGAAGGGGCCGGTCTGCGCGTCGATCGCGACGCTCGTCGAACGTTCATCGACGACCGCGAGATCGAGCTGACCTCGAAGGAGTTCGATCTGCTCGCCCTGCTGATGAGTCGCCCTGGTGTTACGTTCACCCGCGAGCAGATCATGAACCAGGTGTGGGACGAGCACTGGTGGGGTTCGACGCGCACGCTCGATACGCACGTGTCGACACTGCGCAAGAAGATCGGTGACGACTCCGACCCGCCGTCGATCGTGGTGACGATCCGCGGGGTCGGCTTCCGCTTCCAGGGCTGATCGTGCGCCGTCGCCTGGTGGTGTCGACGATCGCGATCGTGCTGGTCGTGCTCACCGCGCTCGCCGTCCCGGTCGGGATCGTCGTCTACGACTCGGCCGAGAACGAGCTGCGGGGCCGGATGGAGGAACAGCTCCTCGAAATCTCCAGTGCCCTTGCCGACGACCTCAGGACCGACGGGGAACCGGACGTCGATCGTCTCTTGGCCTTGCTCACCCCCGGCGACGGTCTGCGAATCGTCTCGACCGACAGGGGCGTGATCGTCAACGAGGTCCCGCCGGGAATCATCGAACCGATCTCGGTGAGGCGCTCCGGTCCGGGGGGGACCACGATCGATCTGATCGCGGACAGCGCCCCGCTCGACGACCGCTTCCGCGAGCAGACGTACATCTTGCTCGGCCTCGCGGCCGGCGCAGTCCTCGCCGCGGCGGGGCTGGCCGCAGTGCAGGCGCGCCAGCTGGCCCGCCCGCTCGAACGCGTCGCCGCCACCGCGGCGCGCTTCGGCGACGGCGACTTCAGCTCGTCCAAGCTGCCGACCACCCAGATCCCCGAGATCGACCGGATCACCAATGCGCTGCGCGTCAGCGGCGCCCGCGTCGACCGGATGCTCGCGACCGAGCGCCACTTCACAGCCGATGCGACGCACCAGCTCCGCAGCGGGCTGACGGGGATCTCGATGCGGTTCGAGATCCTCGCCCGGCATCCCAACGACGAGGTCGTGGACGAGGCGCTGGCCGGGCTGTCTCAGACCGAGCAACTCAACGAGACCATCGACGAGCTGCTCGCTGCCGCCCGCGACAGTTCCACCCGTGAGCGCACGACGTTCGAACTGACCACGGTCGTCGACGATCACGTCGCCGAGTGGAGCCCGCGATTCGCGGAGGCGCGGCGCTCGATCGCCGTCACCACGAGGGAGACCTCGCCCGTCGTGGGCACCAAGGGCCTCGCCGGTCAGGTGATCGACATCCTGATCGACAACGCGCTCCGTCACGGTCGTGGTTCGGTGTCACTCGTCGTCGAGGACACGTCGGTGACCG